>NZ_JBHVFE010000873.1:0-1005 GCF_042801945.1 Kitasatospora sp. NPDC057542 | reverse complement strand
GGCTCTGTCGCTGATTGAGGGGTTCCTCCTTGTTGATCAAGGTGACAGGAGGATGCGGCGTCGCAGGAGGTCGAAGTTGGCCCGGCCGTACATCTGTCTCTTCAGTAGTTTGATCCTGGTCACGTTGCCCTCGACAGCACCCGAGGTGAAGGTGGTGGTCAGGGCGGCGAGGACGGCCGCCTGGTCGCGTCGGATCCCGCCGGCCAGGGTGCGGAGTTCTCGTTGTCCGTCGAGGCGGACGTCGGCGAGCCAGACGTCGAGGGCCAGGTGCTCGCTGCGGCGCTCGCGCACCATGGTAGCCAGGCGCCGGGCGTACTCGGTGGTCGTGGCCAGCGCGGGGCTGCGCTCGCACAGCTCATCGAGGCACTTGCGTTCGGTGTCGTCGAGCCGGTCGGGTCGGCGCATGATCCAGTCCGTGACGCGGCGCACGGTCAAGTGAGGAAGCGGGGTCTCTGCCGGGATCGCTCCGTTGCGGTAGGGCCTCAGGTGCCGTTGGACGGTGTTGACGTCACCGCGGTAGCCCAACTGCTGGATCTCCCGCGTGAGCGCGGCGGCGTTCGTGCAGCCCTCCATCCACCGGTGGTGCAGGTAACGCCGGTAGTCGTCGACCAAGCTGGGGCGGTGGGTCGCGGCGACGAGGAGTTGCTCGACGTCGGCGGCTCGGGCGAAGCGCAGGACGGTGCCACGGCTGAGGCGGAGTTCGCGGGCGATGGCACGAAGGCTGTCGCCGCGTTCGATGCGTTCGTGGATCTGCTGGTGGCGCTCACGGGTCCGGGCGACCAGGGGACGCGGCCTGCCGTGGATGTCCAGCTCGTTGAGGGTGGTGGCCCCGGAACGGGACACGTCATCGTGGTCGTCTCCGATGGTGAGGGGTTCGCGCAGGTCGGCGCGGTGGCGGCCGACGACGCGTTCGACTGCCTCGGCGAGGTTGTGCAGCAGGTGCCAGGCGTCGGCAACCTGTTGGGCTTGTGGCGCACCAGCGCGGGCGCCGTCGCGGAAGGAGCC
>NZ_JBHVFE010000872.1:0-1008 GCF_042801945.1 Kitasatospora sp. NPDC057542 | reverse complement strand
GGCGCCGGGCGCGCACCACGATCAGGAGGTCACCCGTGAAGCTTCGATTCGCCCGGCGCGTGGTCCCGTTGGTGGCGGCTGTCGCCGCGCTGACGGCGGTCCCCGCCGCCTCGGCAACCCAGAGCAACCCGGCGAAGCCGCCGGGCGTCCACCAGCAGTTCGCCGTCGGCCCGCAGTACGACAGCACCCACGTCTACGTCGCACCCGGCACCGAGCAGGCCTTCGTGGCCAGTTGGACGTCCACCTTCGGCGGCACCACGATCGGACCGGTCTCCACCCAGGTGACCCCGACGCCCAGTCGGACGCTGTCCGAGCTGGTGGTGTCCCCGGTGGGCACGCTGTCGGTGTTCGACTACACCACGCCCATCCCGTACCCGTTCGGCACCGAGCGCACCGGCTGGCTGGTCACCGACCTCGACCAGGCAGTCCGGGCCGCCCGCGCCGACGGCGCGGCCGTGACCGTGGCACCGTTCGCCGACCCGATCGGCCGCGACGCCGTCGTCCAGTTCCCCGGCGGGATCAACGCCCAGCTCTACGTCCACACCACCCCGCCGTCCTACCCCGCCCCGGCGAGCGTGCCGGAGAACCGGCTCTACCTCTCACCGGACGCCGTCGGCGCCTTCCTCGACAGCTACGTCGCCTTCACCAGGGGCCGCATCGTCTCCGACGACCGGAAGGCCGACGGCGCCGCCCTCGGTCTGCCCGGCACGACGTACCGGCTCATCCGCCTCACCTCCGGGTTCGGCAGCACCACGGTCGCGGTGACGGACGGCCACCTGCCCCACCCGTTCGGCCGGGAGCTCACCGGCTACGGCGTGACGGACCTCGGCGCCACCCTGGAGCGGGCCAAGGCCGCCGGCGCCTCGGTGCTGTGGGGGCCGGTCCACGCCGGCGGCCGGGACAGCGCGATGGTCCAGTTCCCGGGCGGCTACATCGCGGAGATCCACACCGGCCGGTGACCGGCGTGACGCGGTCGCCGGTGGGCGGCCGGGCCCCTCGTTGCCCGGC
>NZ_JBHVFE010000871.1:0-1010 GCF_042801945.1 Kitasatospora sp. NPDC057542 | reverse complement strand
GGCAGCGCCAGCCCCGCATCGTGTGCGGCTACTTCAAGGCCCCACACGTCTGCTACGCGATCATGTAGGAAACCGAGCCATTTCGGCTCAATATCATGTGCACGAAGGATGGGACGAAGTATTTCCTTCGGCCGAAGGCGGACAGCTACCCCGGGTGGACGACCGACTTCTACAATGCAGGGTCCAAGAAGGCCGACATCAAGATCAGGCTGGGGGACGACTAGTGGCAAGGGAGGGCTCGATCATGGTTGATCGCGACGGCTACCTCGACATTCGCTCCCGCAGCGCATCCGTCTTCGACCTCGACGCCAGACTGCCCGACCAGGTTTTCCGGGAGGACGCGGGGGATTCGCTGTTCTGCGAGTTCGATGCGGTCCTCACCCAGGAATTCTGGCCGGCGCTCTGCGCGATGGCTCGGTGGCACGGCGACGATCGCATCGAACTGCTGGTTCTCGAACCTGGTCTCGACGAGTTCTATCTTCCGGAGTGTCGGACGTACCCGGCGATGTCGTTGTCCGTCGACGCGGGCGTGGACGACTACTGGGAGAAGATCGGCTTTACGTCGGACGATGATTTCGCGGAGTCGATCGCGATCTCTGCCAAAGCCATCGCTGTGATAGGCCCTTCCGGAAGGTGGGGGTGCTGGGGTGAGAGGGATCCTGAGGTCGCAATTTTTCGGGGCTTTCCGGATGTGGCCACACGGGATGAATGGCGCGAGCGGTTCGGGCCCTTCCTTGAGGTGTCAGGCGCACTGGAGTCGTATCTCTTGCTGGCCTTTGGGCGTCAAACCGTTCCGGACGCCTACGCGGCAACCCTGACGGCCAACTACGGACGCCCGAACGGTAGGAGGCCGTAACGTTACGGAGTTTCACTGGAGTTGCGGTGATGCTCCATGTCCTGGTCAAGGCTCCTGCCAGCCCAAGGGACACGTGTAGGGGACGAGGTCGCCCGCCCACGCCGGCGGCCTCTTCCCCACCGGAAGGCCCTGTGTAGGTCGCCCGCCTTTGGCG
>NZ_JBHVFE010000870.1:0-1021 GCF_042801945.1 Kitasatospora sp. NPDC057542 | reverse complement strand
CGGGGGCGGCGGACCGGGTCGGCCGTCAGACCGGGAGGTTCCACTTCTGGTTGGCGGCGCCGTTGCAGTCCCAGATGCCGAGCTGGTTGCCGTTGTCGGTGGAGAAGCCCAGGTCGTCCAGGCAGCGGCCGGACTGCGGGTTGAGCAGCGAGCCGTCGGGGCGGGCCTGCCACTGCTGGGCACCGCTGCCGTTGCAGTCGTAGATCTGGACCTTGGTGCCGTTGCCGGTGCCGCCACCCGAGACGTCCATGCACTTGCCGAGGGCGCGGATCGTGCCGTCGACGCCGATCCGCCACTTCTGCGCGACCGTGCCGTTGCAGTCGTAGATCTGGACGGGGGTGCCGTTGCCGACGTTGGCGCCCTTCACGTCGACGCACTTGCTCGCGTAGCCGGAGATCTGGCCGGTCGGGCCGGCCGGCGGCACGGCGCCGAGGATGACGCGCGGGAACATCACGGAGTCGCCGATCATGCAGGAGGCGGACGCGGTGCCGTCGCCCATCGCCAGGCCGCCGATGGCGGGGCGGGAGAACTGCACGGTGTGGGTGGAGTTCCAGTAGAGGCAGTTGGCGGTCACGGTCCAGGTCTGCATCTGGTCGAGGCCGCTACAGCTGCCGACGGCGTTCCAGGCGGAGGTGTAGGCGGCACAGGCGGGGGCGGCCTGGGCGGCGGTGGCCGGTGCGACCAGAGCGGCGGCCCCGGCGAGCAGGGCGGTGGTCAGCAGGGCGGAGGTACGGCGCATGGAAGGTCCTTCCGGGTCGTGGGAAACGTCGACTCACCACCCGCGCAACCGTGGTGACGGAGCGTCGGATGTGTGGGCCGCGTGAAAGACTCGGGGGTGCGCGGTCGGCCGTCAACCGGCAGTCCACCGGCAACTGCCGGGTGCGGTCGGGCTGAGCAGCACCGCTGTCCCGGGCGGCAGTTTCACCGGGGCCGGCGGAAATGCCCCGGCGGGCGTCCCGGGAAAACCGAACGGGCCCCGCACGCCCCCCTGGTGCGGGGATGACTCTTATACACATCTCCG
>NZ_JBHVFE010000869.1:0-1029 GCF_042801945.1 Kitasatospora sp. NPDC057542 | reverse complement strand
ACACCACGAGCGTTCCGCTGCGCAGGGACGCGGCGGCGCTCCGCGCCACCGATCCCAGGATCGGATTCCCTCCCCGGCTGAAGCCGGGGATACCCACCGAAGATCAGGGATGGACATCGGCAACCAGCCATGACAGAAGCCCTGTTCCGAATAGCGACACCCTTCGAGGCACTGACACGTCTCAGCCGGCGGCTGCGCCGAGGTAGAGGGCAGCCAGGCGGGGAAGGCGACGGTGCATCTCGTCAACGTCGTCGAAGTCGAAGCCCGGAATGAGTCCCACCGACGCGAGATCCCGCCAGATCGCCCGTCCCTCCACTCTTCGCACCGGTCGCACACTTTACTGTTTCTCCCTACTCCCCCGGTCATCACGGGGAGCCATGGCGCACGGAACCCGGTTCGCCAGAGCAGGAATCGATCACGGAGCATGTCCGACCTTCGCCCCGCTCGTCACACGAGGAGCCGCAGATGAAGAAGATCGCTGCCATCCTGGGCACCGCCGCACTGTCCGCAACCGCCCTCTTCGCGCTGTCCCCCAGCGCCCAGGCCACCACGAACGCAACGTGCTACGGCAGTTCTTGCTACCACAAGGACCCCTCGACCACCGGCTGCGGCAGTGACGCGATCACCGCCAAGAGCGCGCGGGCCTCGGACGGCACCCTGGTAGAGCTCCGTTACAGCGCGACCTGTCGTGCCGCATGGGCCCGCATCAGCAGTACCCACGTCGGCGCCGAGGCCTTCATCTCGAACACCGCGGGCCAGTCCGACAGCGTGAACGTCGCCTACGGGAGCGATGTCCACACGTCCATGGTGAACGACGTCAGCCTCCAGTCCCACGCGTGCTACGCGAAGAACTCCGGCTCCGACTTCTCCGCCTGCACGGGCTGGTACTGATCCCACCGGAGGTACCGCTCGGAAGCGACCGCTGCCGGTCACCGGCGCGCTGCAGGAGGGCGCCGGTGCCCGGCGGTCGCGGGCCGGGGTGACGGGGGTTTCGCGGAACTCGCCGATAAGCCAGTGCGGGATGCGGGC
>NZ_JBHVFE010000868.1:0-1039 GCF_042801945.1 Kitasatospora sp. NPDC057542 | reverse complement strand
GGCCTGCGGGGGCGCGGTCACGCGGTGACGGACGGAAAGCCGGCGAAGGGGCCTCGCCGGCCATTGTGCCGGTTCGGCGCTGCGATCAGCCCGGGTAGGTGATCGAGCCCAGCGGCGGGCAGGGGATGAGCATGGTGCCGACGCCGGGGCGTTCGACGAAAGCCCGGGCCGCGGCGGCCTGTTGGCGCCGGGCTTCCAGGTCGTCGGCGTACCAGGCGTCGTGCCTGGCGCGGGTGTAGTCCCACGTGTCGTCGATGAGACTGAGGCTGGTGTTGCCGGAGCTGCGCTGGAACTCCGCCTTGAGGGCGGCCTGCTGGAGTGCGGTCTGGGTCGCGGCGAGATCGATGCGGGTGATCAGGACGCCGAGGGTGTTCGGTTCGCGGGTCGGCATGGGGGCCTGCGGGAGCAGCGACACCCCGGTGTCGAGGCGGCCGATGTTGTCGACGGTCGCTTGCTGGGCGTCCCTCATCATGATCTGCATTTCCTGGTGCAGCCAGAAGAACTCGTCGAGGTCGGCCGGGGTGATGCGCATCCGCCGGTACAGGGCCTGGAAGCGGGGATCGTGGTGCAGCGGGCGTACGAGGGCGATGTGGAGGGCCACGCAGTCGTTGTAGCCGGCTGCCACCGCGGCGTCGAGGTGGTGGATGGCCTGGTCCGTCTGTCCGTGTGCGCAGGCCAGGCCGGCGAGGCCCGAATGGCCCGCAGCGGCGAGCCACGTGCCGTCGGGGCCGAGCGCCGTGGCACGCGCGACGATGTCGTGGAGGCCCCTGGTGCCCGCCACGGCGGGTCCCTTGGTCAGGTGCTCCACCAGCACTTCGTGAAGACGGGCGGCCAGTGAGTTGACGGTGTCGACCATGGATCTCCTCGGACCTCGGTGGTGAAGAGCTGCAGGGGCGTCGAGTCTGTGGCCGCCCTGTGGAGATGACGGGCGGACGGGGTGAGCGGTTCCTGCTCGTGCCCGGCCGTGATCACGAGAACTGCCGCCTGGACCACCGGGTTTCGGGGACGGCAGCGGGCCGGGCGATCCGCGGTGGGATCG
>NZ_JBHVFE010000867.1:0-1047 GCF_042801945.1 Kitasatospora sp. NPDC057542 | reverse complement strand
GCCCCGGAGCGAGTGGCTCCGGGGCCCGGCGGCAGTGGTTCACGGCGGGACGGACCGTCAGTCGTCGCCGCGCAGGATCGCGATCAGCCGCAGCATCTCCATGTAGATCCAGACCAGCGACAGGGTCAGCCCGAAGGCGGCCCGCCACGACTCGCGCTGCGGGGCGCCCTGGGCGATGGCCTCCTCGATCGCCGCGAAGTCCAGCGACAGGAAGAAGGCACCCAGACCGATGCCGACCAGGCCGACCACGATGCCCAGCGGGCCGGAGCGCAGCCCCATGTCGGCGCCGAAGGCCATGGCGACCAGGTTGACCAGCATGAGCAGCACGAAGCCCATGGCGATCGCGATGCCGATCCGCTGGTAGCGCGCGGTGACCCGGATGCGACCGCTCTTGTAGGCGAACAGCATCGCCGCGAAGACCGCCGCCGTACCCAGCACCGCCTGGATCACGATGCCGTTCAGCACGGTGTTGAAGGCGTGCGAGATGGCGCCCATCGCGAAGCCCTGGAGGGCCGCGTACGTCAGTATCAGCGGCGGGCTCACACTGCGCTTGAAGGCGATGACCAGGTAGACGACGAAGGCGACGATCGAGGCGCCGGCGGCGTAGCCGTAGTTCTCGAACGGCAGCGCGAACCAGGCCACCGCACCGGCGGCGACCAGCGTCAGCAGCGTCATCGCGGTGCGGGCGACCACGTCGTCCAGCGTCATCCGCCCGGTGGCCGCCGGGCCGGCCGACGGCCCGTTGTACAGCTCGTAGAGCTGTTCGTCGGTCATCGGGGCCTGGCCCTGCGGCTGCTGGGCGTACGGCGTGCCCGCGTAGGGGTTCTGGCCGTTCGGGCTCCCGGCCTGCGCGGTGGTGCCGAACCCCGCGTAGCCGGAGTCGCGGGTGAAGGACCCCTCCCGCGAGAAGACCGGGTTGCTGCTTCTCATTGCTCATTCCCTCCGTGGCGGCACTGCACCGCCCGTGCACAAGGGTAATGGCATGGCAAAAATTTCGGGATACGCCGCGAGGAGGATCCAGTGAACAACGTCCGGCGGGGACGCCGT
>NZ_JBHVFE010000866.1:0-1048 GCF_042801945.1 Kitasatospora sp. NPDC057542 | reverse complement strand
GTCCGGCACCTACACAGGTGCCGGACCCTTCCGCGTTCGCGGCCCGGAAACGGGTGACGCCCCACCCCCGGTACTCCGGCGCGACCTCGTGATCCATCCGCTTGAGGGCTCTGCGAGTCGTCAGCGGCTCCGGCACGGTCGCCGGCGCCGAGCTCCTCTGCGCACCGGACGGCACGGTCGGCATTCCGGCGAGTTCACCGGACTCAATCACAGGGCCGAATTACGTTATACGCCGGCGGGGGCCGCCGGAATTCCTGCGACAGGAATCCCGACGGCCCCCACCCCATTGCAGTCAGACGCGGCCCTCCCGGGCCGCGAACCACTCAGGGGAAATCGACCCTACCTCACTTGAACTCGACATCGACCGTGGCGACCCCGGAGTTCACACTGCTGCAGTACGCATAGCTCCAGGTGCCGCCGCCAGTCGCCTTCCATGCCCCGTACACGGTCTGGCCGTTCTTGCAGTTGGCCTTGGCCCGGAAGACGATGGCGTAGTCGTCGCGCAGGCAGTTGGCGCCGAACGTGGTGGCGTCGGTCCACAGTTGGCAGTTGTGACTCACTTCCGCCGACGCCGGTGCGGCGGTGCCCACGCCGAGCGCGAGGGAGCCCGCGGCGACTGCCGCCATTGTCAATGCGCGTACCTTGAACATCAAATCCCCTCCACTAAGGCAGATTCATCCCCGCATCGGGGGAGAAAATCCCCACTCCTTCACCCGGCCCACGTTCGCCCTGTGGACCTTCGCCAAATCTAACGCAATCACAGGAAGTGTCTAGTTCGATTCCAGACAGTCAGCGGCTTCGTATGGTTCCGAACCAGACAGCCATCCTGTACGAACCAGACATTTCTTCGCATACAGTCGCAAGACCGCCAGGTAGGCATCTACCAAGGGAAACGGGGGCGGAAATCCGATACTGGTCGAGGCATATCCGGAATTCCCGCCGTCAATGGGCCGTCACGGAACCTCGACGACAGGAGCCGCTACCGCTGGGGCGGCCGCCGAAGCCGAATGACGTGCGCGACCCGAACGGGCGGTACGCCGCCGCGTAC
>NZ_JBHVFE010000865.1:0-1050 GCF_042801945.1 Kitasatospora sp. NPDC057542 | reverse complement strand
TGGTCAGCAGGAGATCATCGATCCAGATCATCGAGGCGCGGAGGTGAAGGCCGGCGAGGTAGCTTTCCGGGCTCTTGTCATACCGGGTCGCGATGCCTCGCCAGGCCTTCAGTTTGTTGAAAAGACGCTCGACTGTGTTCCGTTCCTTGTAGAGCTCGGCGTCGAAGCTGACAGGCCGACCGCCTCGGCTGCCCTTCTTCTTCCGGTTGGCGGCCTGGTCCTTCTTCTCCGGGATGACCGCCTTGATGCGGCGTTCACGCAGGTGGACACGGTTGCCGCGAGACGAGTAGGCCTTGTCGCCGGCGACCGCGTCCGGTCGGGTGCGGGGACGGCCGACGGGTCCGCGGACCCGGACCTTCTTGAGTATGGGGATGAACTGTGGACTGTCCGCGGCCTGCCCCTCGGTCAGGATGAACACCAGCGGTCGGCACTTCCGGTCGCCGGCGCCATGGATCTTGCTCGTCTGCCCGCCCCTGGAGCGCCCGAGTAGAGCAGCTTTCAGCCGGAGCTTGCGCCGACGCCGGATTCGTCGCTGCTCTTCCCGTTCCGAGCCGTCCGGGGCGTCCTGCCCGTCTTGTCCTTGCGGACTGCCCCCTTTTGCCGGGCCTTCTCCGCCTCGTCGGCAGCTTTCTCCAGGGCGGTCATGGCATCGCAGTCGAGGTGCATCCCGGCGGCGTCGTGGTGTGCCCGGACGGTGGTGGAGTCCACGCTGACCAGGGATAGGTCCACCTCACCCCGCTTCGCGGCCTCCGCGATCACCCCCTCCAGCAGGGCTTCGAAGACGCCGGCGTCCCTCCAGACCCGAAAGCGACCGTAGACGGTCGGCCAGGGACCGAACTCGGAGGGCATCTCCCGCCACTGGGCGCCGGAGCGGAACCGCCAGATCACTCCCTCGAACTGATCCCGCAGCCGCTGGGGATACGGGCCGTACTCGCCGATCGGCAAGTACGGCTCGATGAACGTCCACTGCTCGTCGGTGAGTTGCCTACGTGTCACACGCAACGTCCTACCGGATCCCGCTTTCGAGCAAGCACGAAACCGCAATATTGA
>NZ_JBHVFE010000864.1:0-1052 GCF_042801945.1 Kitasatospora sp. NPDC057542 | reverse complement strand
CTCTTCAAGAGATCGGCCCCTCGGGCGTTTTCGCGCTCCCTCAGTCGTGCACGGCCTCAGTTGCGCACTCCCGCACCGGTATGTGCGCTCCCTCACACGCGCCCGCCGGGCCGGCTTTCCGCCCTCCCCCTGCCGCCGGAAGCTACTGGCTAGTAACATCGTCGCCATGACCACACCTACGATCGGCCAGATGCTCGACTCCACCGTGCCGATGGCGCACACCCTGAAGCTGGAGTACCTGGAGACCACCCCGGAGCGCGCCGTGCTCCGGCTGCCGGACCAGCCCGCGTACCACAACCACGTCGGCGGCCCGCACGCCGGCGCGATGTTCACGCTGGCCGAGTCCGCCAGCGGCTGCATCGTGCTCGCCGCCTTCGGCGACCAGCTGTCCCGGGCCGTGCCGCTCGCCGTGAACGCCGAGATCGCGTACAAGAAGCTCGCCATGGGCGTCGTCACCGCCACTGCCGTGCTCGGCCGCCCGGCCGCCGAGGTCGTCGCCGAGCTGGACGCCGGCGGCCGCCCCGAGTTCCCGGTCACCGTCGAGATCACCCGCGCCGACGGCGCCGTCACCGGAGTGATGACGGTCACCTGGACCCTGCGCCCCAACTCCTGACCGCCACACGGTCGGTGGCCCCGGGAGCGCCGGCCCCGGGGCCACCCGCACGATGACTGTCCGTGACGGCAGGCGTGACCTCACCGCCCGTCCGCTCGTTCTCGACTCACGTGCGAGCCAATCACGCGACCAAGCCCCAGGAACCCGCCCCCCGCGGCGTCGCCGGAGCCCGCCGCGGGATCGCCCGGTGGCTGCCCCGCCCCCGCTCCGTCGCGGCCGCCGGGGCCCTGCTCGCACAGCTCTGGGGCTTCGGCGCCCCCGGGGCGTACGCGGCCGCCGCCGACCCGCCGCCGGGGCCGGCCCGACCCGCCGTCCGCCGCGCGCTGCACGGCGCGCTGGCGCTCGACCGGCCGGTGCTCGGCGGGCCCGCCCTCGACGGACAGTCAGCCGAACGTCCCGTCGGGTCCGGGTTGTCGGCGGGCGCCCCGCCGGCCGGCTC
>NZ_JBHVFE010000863.1:0-1053 GCF_042801945.1 Kitasatospora sp. NPDC057542 | reverse complement strand
GGTCGGCGGGGCCGACTTCCCGCCCCGGGCATGGCACTTCTTCAGTGGCTCCGTCGGTCCGACTCTCCTCTTCGCCGCCGGCGGCCGGCAGTGCTTCGTGAGAGCGGTCAGTACCGGGGAGTTTCGACGATCTCCGTCAGTAGCCTGCCTCGCCGACTTCCCTGACGAGGTTGGCATCAATGAGCGGGGATTCCACCCCCACACGGGCCTTGTCGCGCGGCCGACGCCGCCAACCACGGCTGGGCCCGCGAGATCGAACGCCAGCACTGCACGGCCAGCCGCATCGAGAAGCTGCTGACCAACCTTGCCAGCCAACTTGACGACCCGACCGACAACCTGGAGAAGGGGCACCGCTGATCAGCGAGTCGGGAAGGAAGCCAGAGCAAGGTCCCATTGGTCAGCTGCGTGAAGCAGCGCATCCGTATCCACCCGCACCTCCACGGCGTACTGGTAGATGTCCGCCCCGTCATCGCCCTGCTGCCATGGCGGGGCCGCCTCCAAGGACAGGTGAACGCGAATCATCGCCCCACTGTCGCTTCGATCGGCGAGGCTAACAGCCAGGACCGGCTCGACGAACCATGTGTCCGGGGACAACCAGCCTTCGGCATCAGGTCCGGCCACAGCCACTGTCCCCGCGGCCACCGAACGCAACCAAGCGGACACCTCACGGGCTTCACCGGTCAGCAGACACGGATCGGCAAAGGACCAGCTGCCCTCGGGAGTCGTCACCGCCCCACCGACGACCAGCCAGTTGTCGTCGTATGAGTCACCCCGAACCTCGGGGAACTGATACCGCAGCAGGCTGAGCTCGACACTGCTCGCATGATCGCTCAAAAGCACTGCCACAGGATGTCACGGACTCTCCCGGCGCTGCAGAGCGAGGGTGATCGCCCTCAAATGCACACCCCCAGACTGACGCCACCAGACCGCCAGATCCGGCCCTCACCGAGGCCGCAGCCGGTAGCCCGCGACAACGAGTTGCAGCGCAGGCGTCACCGAACTGCAGCACCGGGCGTCACGGGGCTGCAGTTCGGTGACACCCGAGTGCACACC
>NZ_JBHVFE010000862.1:0-1074 GCF_042801945.1 Kitasatospora sp. NPDC057542 | reverse complement strand
GTCCATCGCCGTCTCCTACCTCAGCCCCAACTCCGACCTGGTGGGATGGGGTCGGGGGCCGTGCGGGCGGACCCGGCGCCCCCGACGGGCGGACGACGGCCCCGCTACGGGCGCCCCATGAACATGGGGTAGTAGCCCTTGCTGATCGTCGAGATCCGGACCTTGGTCCCGGGCCGCGCGGCCTCGACGTACTTGTTGTCGCCCAGGTAGATCGCCACGTGCTGGATGCCCCGGGCGGTCCCGTTCGGCGACCAGAACAGCAGGTCACCGCGGCGCAGCTGGCTCGCCTTGATCGGTGTGGTCGCCGCGTACTGGTCGTTGGCCACGCGCGGCAGCTCGATCCCGCCGCGCCGGAAGGACTGCTGCACCAGGCCCGAGCAGTCGTAGCCGTCCGGCCCGTTGCCGGCCCGGAGGAACGGTTTGCCCACCTGGGAGAGGGCGAACTGCACGGCGGCCTCGACGTCCCGGTTCACCGCGGCCGAGCCGTCGGCGTGGCCCGAGCCCGCGGACCCCGAGGAGGAGGGGGCGCGCCCGGTGCGCTCCAGGTAGACGTCGTAGTGCGAGGTCCAGCGCCATTCGCCCTTGCTGTTGCGGAACCAGTAGCGCGAGCCGTCCCAGCCCTCCTTGATCCCGCCGGAGGACCCGGTGGTGGCCTTTGCGGCGGACGGCGAGCCGCCCCCGGTACGGGCCGCGTACACGCTGTAGTGCGAGGTCCAGCGCCACTGCCCCTGGCTGTTCTTGAACCAGTACCGCGAGCCGTCCCACCCGGCGTGCGCCGGGGCGGTCTCGGCGACCGCGGGGCTGACGCCGGTGCCGAGGCTGATCACGCCGACACCGGTCGCGATCACGGCCACCATGCCCATCCCCCGACGGAGCCGTGCGGTGCGGGACGGACGGGAGGTGCGGACGGTGGCAGAGTCCTGCTGCCCGGTCGGTTCGCCGGCGGCCGCCGGCGAACCGGTGTTGACGGTGGTCATCGTGCTGACTTCCTTCACTGCTGCGGATTGCCGTGGCCGACCGAGGCCGGCCCTGCTGGTCGGCAGAGACCCCGCTCGGCATGCCGTGGTTTCCGGT
>NZ_JBHVFE010000861.1:0-1091 GCF_042801945.1 Kitasatospora sp. NPDC057542 | reverse complement strand
ACCGCTGGGCCGGGCCTGTGGTGTCGGGTGCCGGGGGGCGGGACAAGTGGAGGATGATGCGGGCGGATTCGGCGACTTGACACACGCTTTCGAAGGAGTCGGGAGTGCCGGCTCATTCGAGGACCTGGAGGTCTCCGCGGAGATCATGCCGTGGAAGCGTCCGGATTCGGGCCTGTGGCTGACCGGCCGCCAGGACGACTGACGCGATGGTGTGGGCCAAGGCGGACGGGGCGTTCCCGTCGGCCGAGGTCTGCGCGGACGTGGCGCACTGGGCGGAGGAAAATCACAAGGTTCTGGTCTTCACCGACGACGGCACCACCCTGGACTACCGGGCAGACCGGGAGTCGTCGTTCGGAAACGAGTTGGCCAAGGTGTTCCTGATGCCGGCAACCCCCGCATGCGCGGGGCCGACAAGGTCTGGTTCTTCTCCCGGGGTCGCCGCCACGGAGGGCGAAATCGCAGGCGCTGTCAGCTGGTGTGAGTGGGCCAGGGCTGAGCGGTGCCGTCGCCCCGGTGGTTGGTTCTGGGAATCAACTAGCGCTGTCTGTAGATCAGTTAGCGCCGAAGTCGAACGCTGCGGTGACGGGCGCGTGGTCCGACCACCGCTCGGCGTGGGAGGCAGCGCGTTCGACGTAGGCCTCGACAGCCTTATCGGCGAGATTCTTAGTGGATACGAGTAGGTCGATGCGCCAGCGGATAGACGCCTTTTCGAAAACGGTCCACCCGTCCGAGGACGGGGTGTTCGAGGGGACCTGCCGGCCTGGGTGGTAGGGGCCTCCTGCGAACAGCGTGACGGCGTTGGCGCCGGTCCGCGCGCTGGTTGGTTCGCGTGTGCCGGACGCGCACGGGGATGAGAGCAAGGTCTCGTACCTGGGGCGGGCCGAGTCGGTGACCCGGCTCGCGTTGTCGAGAGAGCGGGAGATCGTCGGCTCCTCCGAGGACCTGGACGTCTCGGGCGAGATGACTCCCTGGAAGCGTCCTGACTTGGTCCGTGCAAGGGTGAGTGGATCCGGCGGAGACGTCTCGCGGTCCGCCCCGTGATCGTGTTGCGGCTCCTGGGCGCAACGGGTGCGGCCCGGCAGGCTTCGGAG
>NZ_JBHVFE010000860.1:0-1092 GCF_042801945.1 Kitasatospora sp. NPDC057542 | reverse complement strand
GTCCGTACCGCGCTCGCGGCCCTGCCACCGCGTCAACGGGCCGTGGTGGTCCTGCGGTTCTGGGCCGACCTGGACATCGCGGACACCGCCAAGGCCCTGGGCTGCACCGCCGGAACCGTCAAGAGCCACACCGCCCGCGCGCTCACCAGACTGCGCGCCCTGCTCGGCGACACCGACCCGTTCGACGAACTGGCCGCCGCCCCGACCCCCCTGAAGGAACTCCTGTGACCCACCACGACGCCCTCGACCCGCAGGACGAGATGCGCACCCTCCTCGCAGCCGGACTCGGCGCCGAACCGACCCTGCGCCCCGGCACCGTGAACGCGGCGGTCACGGCCGGACGCCGCCGCCGCGCCACCCGGCTGGCCGTACGCACCGGCGCCACGGCAGCCGCCACCGCCACCCTGGCCGCCCTGATCGCAACCCTGCCCACCCCCACCCCCGGCACCCCGACCGCCGCCGCCGACCCGCTCACCGGCCCCCTCACCCTGGCCGGCACCGCCAACGCCACCCCCGAACCGCTGCGCCCGGACTCCTTCGGCCCCGGCAACGGCCGCGCCACCGACTGGACCAGCGACCACCTGGGCACCACCCTGGCCTCGCTGCTCCCGGACGGCGCGAAGACGGTGCGCGCCGGGGACATCCCGGGCCGCACCTTCCGGGTCGCCTGGCAGTCCCCGGCCGGTTCGGTGGACTTCGTCGGCGGCGCCGACCACACGGCCGACGCGCCGAAGGTCCCGTTCTGCGCCGCCATCGCGCTGCCCGAGGTCACCCCGCGCCCCGGCGTTCCCGGCCCGCAGGAGGTCGCCCCGCGCACCGACTGTCACCTGGTCGAGCTCCCCTCCGGCGGGCGCGGCGAGGCCGTGACACTGACCTCCCGGCAGGACGGCCGCGTCTCCCGGTACGTCCGCCTCCAGCGCGCCGACGGCCGGACGGTGACGCTCCAGCAGTGGACCGAACAGCCGGGCACGGGCCTGGACGAGGCCGCCCTGCTCGCGATCGCCGACGACCCCACCTGGCAGTTCTGACCCACCGCCCACACCGACCGCCCCACACCGACCGCCCACGCCGACCGGCGTGGGCGCGGCCCGG
>NZ_JBHVFE010000859.1:0-1098 GCF_042801945.1 Kitasatospora sp. NPDC057542 | reverse complement strand
CGGTGCTCAGTAATGGGCACGCCGGGTTCGGAGAGCGGCCTGGAGAAACGGACCGGTAGCAACACTGGAACCGCGCTCCAGGCCGACTCAACCGGAGTGTGGGGATCGAAGACGACGACGAGCCTGGCGCCGGGTATTCCGTCGCTCTCCTTCAGACCGACGTCCGTGGCGCCGTGGCCGAGGCCTGAGCCGTCGCTTAGGATCCCCGCCGGACGGTGGCCGACGCTGAGAAGTGGACTGCCTTCCTGGACGGTGGCGAGGAACGCGTCCGGCTCCTGGAAGTACGGAGCGATCCAGATCTCGCCGATCATCCAGCCGGCGAAGCCGAGGGTCGCCGCTGTCACCAGGCCGCCGACCAGCAGCGGTAGGCGGCGGGACTCGGGACGCGACCGGCTTCCCGCCGCAAGGAGGACGATGCCCGCTGGCGTCAGCAGGAACAGCCCGGAGAGGAAGCCGAGAGCCGAGAACGCGAGCACCCCCCAGCCGGTCAGCCGGCAAGCTGTCCGGAAGGTGTCCGCATCCCGCGTGCACAGTGGTGCGGTCACCACCAGCGAACCGAACACCAACGGATCGCCGATGAATGACCTGTCACCGCCGGCCGCCCAGACCAGTGCTGGCGCGGTGCACAACATCGCCAACACCGCCAGGACCCGTGCTGTCCGGGGTACCGGCCGCCGTGCGCTCACGGTCTCCATTCACCCCCAATATTGAACGCGTTCAAATAAGCTGAGGTGTCACAGTACCAGGCCATCCCGGCGTTAATGGCCCCGCCAGGGCGCGCCAGGCCCGAGAACGACCGGCAGCCCCGCTTTCAACGGTCCGTTCAGGTGACGGCGGGCGCGATCGGCGAGCTGTCGGTCCGCGGCTGGTACGGCACCCCCCTGACGATCAGCGTCCGCGTGCCGGACCCGGCCGAGCTGAGCAACCGCTTCAAGGCCGCTGGCATCCCCGTCCGATCCCTGTACGAGGACTGGACCCAGGCGCCGCTCTTCCAGCGCCCGGACCTAGGGCCTGTGTGATGTCGTGATCAATATTGCGGTTTCGTGCTTGCTCGAAAGCGGGATCCGGTAGGACGTTGCGTGTGACACGTAGGCAACT
>NZ_JBHVFE010000858.1:0-1111 GCF_042801945.1 Kitasatospora sp. NPDC057542 | reverse complement strand
TGAGCCGAAACGGCTTGGTTGCCTGCTCGTTGACACGGTGTGATCGAGGTCGGGGACATGCGGCGGCTGTCGCCTACGGCGCAGGAGGGTCTGCGCCTGCGGGTGGTGGCGGCGATGGCATCGGGGCAGGTTCGTACGTACGAGCAGGCTGCGGAGACGTTCGGCGTCTCCGAGCGGTCGGTCGGGACCTGGTGGCGGGCCTACCAGGTCGGCGGCAGGGATGCCCTGCTGGCCAAGAAGCGCCAACCGCGCGCCGGGATGGGCGAGTTGATCGGAAAGGCCGAGCGGTCTGCGATCCTGCAGGCGATGCGCGACTACACGCCGGCCGACATCGGGCAGACGGGCGTGATGTGGACCCGCGCCTCGGTCCGAGCGCTGATCAGGATCGTCACCCGGGTGACCATGACCGAGCAGGGGGTGGGCAAGTGGCTGCGCCGGCACGGCTTCACCCCGCAGCGACCGGCACGCCGCTCCTATCAGCAGCAGGACGACCAGGTGCGGGCCTGGCTGGACGAGCAGTACCCGGCCATCGCCGCGCGGGCCAAGGCGGAGAAGGCCGAGCTGGTCTGGGCCGACCAGTGCGGACTGCGCTCGGACACCGCACCGCCGGGCCGGTCCTGGGCCCCGGCCGGGCAGACACCGGTGGTGCGGGTGAACGGCAAGAGGTTCAAGGTCAACGTCATGTCCGCCGTCGCCTCGCGCGGCGCGCTGTGGTTCACCGTCTTCCCAGGAAAGTTCAACGCCACGGTCTTCTGTACGTTCCTCGATCGGCTCGCCCGCCAGGCCGGCCGGAAGGCCCATGTGATCGCCGACCGACATCCCGTCCATCGCAGCAAGGCCGTCAAGCAATGGCTGGCTGCGAACGCCGAGCGCATCGAACTGCACCTGATGCCCGGCTACAGCCCCGAGCTCAACCCGGACGAGCTGCTGAACGCCGACCTGAAGCGGCACATCAACGCAGGCAGGACCACATCAGCCGACCACCTCGCCCACGAGACCCGCCGCTTCCTTCGCCGACGGCAGCGCCAGCCCCGCATCGTGTGCGGCTACTTCAAGGCCCCACACGTCTGCTACGCGATCATGTAGGAAACCGAGCCATTTCGGCTCAATA
>NZ_JBHVFE010000857.1:0-1124 GCF_042801945.1 Kitasatospora sp. NPDC057542 | reverse complement strand
CGGCCGCCCCGAGCGGGCGTCCGGGCGGCCGGGTCCGGAGTCGGGAGGCGGAGCCGTGATGGAGAGTCAGTGCAGTCCCGGGGGCGCCGCAGGTCCGGCGGGAACGGAACCGGCGGACCGGGACGTCCAGTGGGTCTACCAGCCGGTCGAGGTGGACCTGGGGGACGGTGCCTGGGCGCTCGGCCGGATCAGCGGGTGGTGGCAGGACGCGGCCGGGCAGCGCTGGTGCCGGCTGCGGATCGGCTGCAGCGGACAGCCCGCGCTCTGGCAGCGGTTCGACCCGTCGCGGGTGCTGCTGCTGCCGGTCTCGGGGCTCTGATCCGGTCGGTCGTGGTTCCTTGGCGGAACCGTTCGGTGGGCCCTGTCGTCCCTGGGAGCGACCGCTGACAGGCCACTTAGCGACCGGGGACGACGTGACTTCGGAGATCTACTTCAGCAGCAACCATCGTGACCTGTGCGAGCAGCACGGCACCGGTGCGGGCTTCCAGTTCGAGTTCTACTGCTATCGCTGCTCGGACACCTGGCGCTCGCCGTTCGAGCCGTTCCGGACCGGCCAGATGGCCGGTTGGATAGGCAAGGGCGTCAGCGCGGCCTGGAACCTCATCGGCGGCAACGCCAACACCATCAGCAACGCCGCCGACGGACTGGCCGGCCAGACCTGGGGCACCTCGCGGGACGCCGCGTTCCAGCGCGCGATCGCCAACGCCCGGACGCACTTCAACCGTTGCGCCCGGTGCACCCACTACGTCTGCGGCCAGTGCTTCAACCCGGCCCAGGGCCTCTGCCACACCTGCGCCCCGGACACCGCGGCCGAGGCGGTGGCGGCGCAGCACCGCGGCCTCAACGACACGGTCACCGAGCGTGCGTACAAGTCCGGTCAGCAGTCCGGTGCCGAGTTCGACGTCAACGCGCCGCGACAGCTGGTCTGCCCGCAGTGCCACACCGAGACCCACGGCACGCCGTTCTGTCCGGGCTGCGGCTTCCGACTGGCGCAGCCCGTCCAGTGCACGAGCTGCCACAAGGACGTTCCGGACGGTTCCGCGTTCTGCCCGTCCTGCGGGACGAGGCGCTGACACCCCTCGGACGCACCACGGCGGGGCGCCCCCGGAGCCACGGTCCGGAGG
>NZ_JBHVFE010000856.1:0-1126 GCF_042801945.1 Kitasatospora sp. NPDC057542 | reverse complement strand
GGCCCCGCGCAGGGTGGCGACCACCGAGCCGGAGCGCGGCGCGGTGGCGATCTCCATCCGCAGCTCCCACTCCTTGCGCGGCTCCTCGACCACCTCCAGCCGCTCGATCATCCGCTGGGTCTGCCGGGCCTTGGAGGCCTGCTTCTCGGTGGACTCGGCACGCATCGCGCGCCCGATCTTGTCGTTGTCGGAGGACTTGCGGCGGGCGTTGCGCACGCCGTGCTCCATCCAGCCGCGCTGCATCCGCGCCCGGGTCTCCAGCGAGGCCTTGGTGTCGGCGTAATCCTCGTACTCCTCGCGGGCGTGCCGACGGGCCACCGTCCGCTCCTCCAGGTACGCCTCGTAGCCGCCGCCGTACAGGTTGACCTGCTGCTGGTGCAGGTCCAGCTCCAGCACCTTGGTCACGGTGCGGGCCAGGAACTCGCGGTCGTGGCTGATCAGCACGGTGCCCGTGCGCAGGCCCTTGACGAAGGACTCCAGCCGCTCCAGGCCGTCCAGGTCGAGGTCGTTGGTGGGCTCGTCGAGCAGGAAGACGTCGTAGCGGGAGAGCAGCAGCGAGGCGAGGCCGGCCCGGGCGGCCTGGCCGCCGGACAGGGCGGTCATCGGCAGGTCCAGCGAGACCTTCAGCCCGAGCGAGTCGGCGACCTCCTCGGCGCGCTCCTCCAGGTCGGCGCCGCCGAGGTCCAGCCAGCGCTCCAGGCCGGCGGCGTACGCGTCGTCGGCGCCCGCCCGGCCCTCGACCAGGCCCTCGGTGGCCTCGTCCAGCGCGGCCTGCGCGGCCGCCACACCGGTGCGGCGGGCCAGGAAGTCGCGCACCGACTCGCCCTCGCGCCGCTCCGGCTCCTGCGGCAGGTGGCCGACGTTGGCGCTCGCCGGGCTGAGCCGCAGCGAGCCGCCCTCGGGGGTGTCCAGGCCGGCCAGCAGCCGCAGCAGGGTCGACTTGCCGGCGCCGTTCACGCCGACCAGGCCGATCACGTCGCCGGGGGCGACCACCAGGTCCAGGCCGGAGAAGAGGGTGCGTTCGCCGTGGCCGGCGCTGAGGTCCTTGACTACGAGTGTCGCGCTCATGATGGGGCCGATTGTAGGAGGAGAGGCCCGGTCGGCGGAAAAAGCGGGGGCCGCGGCC
>NZ_JBHVFE010000855.1:0-1150 GCF_042801945.1 Kitasatospora sp. NPDC057542 | reverse complement strand
CTTCGTACATCGCTGTGGCGCCCCCCATACCCTGGGACAGGGGCTCAGTTCCCCCACTTCTCTCCAGAAAGGTGCGGACCGGCGTGGCCGACCGTCTCATCGTCCGTGGCGCGCGCGAGCACAACCTGAAGAACGTCTCGCTCGTGTATAAGAGACAGCGTCAGGGGAGGGGGGTCAGCGGACCTGGCCGCCCTTGGGCATCCGGGCGCCCTTCGGCATCGGGCCCTTGGGGATCGGCGCCTTGGAGAGCAGGTCGCCCAGCGCGCGCAGGCGGTCGTTGGTCTCGGTGACCTGGGCGGCGGTGATGGCGCGGGGCAGGCGCATCAGGTGGATCTGGAGCTTCTTCAGCGGGATCTCGCCCTCGCCGTTGCCCACCACGATGTCGTGCACCGGCACGTCGCCGACCACGCGGGCCATCTTCTTCTTCTCGGAGGCCAGCAGCTGGCGAACCCGGTTCGGGTTGCCCTCGCCGATCAGCGCGATGCCGGCCCGGCCCACGGCACGGTAGACCGCGTCCTGGTTACGGGTGACCGCGACCGGGGTGGTGCTGGAGCTCCAGCCGCGCCGGATGTTGTTCAGCACCGCCGCGACGGCGCCCGGCTGGCCCTCCATCTGCCCGAACGCGGCGCGCTCGGCCCGGCGCCCGAAGACGATCGCCATGGCCAGCACGGCCACGATGAAGCCCAGGATGCCCAGGTAGACAGGGTGCTCGATCGCGAAGCCGATGGCGAGGAACACGCCGAAGGTCAGCAGGCCGACGCCGGCGATGATCAGGCCGATCTTGGTGTCGACCTTCTTGGTCATGGTGTACGCCAGACGGATCTGCTTCAGCCGTCCGGGGTTCTCGGATGTTTCCCTCGCCATAACGCTCATGGTACGTGGCACGGGTGCGGGATATCCAAGCCCGGGTACCCGTTCGCCCCAACCGTGACCCGTGCACCCGCACGCCGTCGCGCACAGCGACGCCGGAGCCGTGCGGCCGTCGCGCAGAGCGACGCCGGCGCCTCATCGCCGTACCGGTCGGCTCACCGCCCCCGCCACTCCTGCCGCCCCCGACCCCGCCGCCGCGTCGTCGTGCCGACGGTCCGCCGCGTACCGGCGGTTCTCGCACACCGCCGCCCACGCGTTGCGACGGGCGTGCTGCTGGCCC
>NZ_JBHVFE010000854.1:0-1161 GCF_042801945.1 Kitasatospora sp. NPDC057542 | reverse complement strand
ACTAGTGTCCTGCGCCAGAGATTCGTCGGCAGAATCGGGCGAGGGAGTCGAGGATCTCCTCTGCGGTTTTGGTCCAGGTGAACGGTGTGGGGTTGTCGTTCCAGTTCTTGATCCAGGTGCGGATGTCTTTTTCGAGGGCCTGGACGTTCTTGTGGGATCCGCGGCGGATCATCTGGTCGGTGAGGAAGCCGAACCAGCGCTCGACCTGGTTGATCCAGGAGGATCCGGTCGGGGTGAAGTGCATGTGGAATCTGGGGTGTTGGGACAGCCAGGACCTGATTGCCGGGGTCTTGTGGGTGCCGTAGTTGTCACAGATGAGGTGGATTTCGAGGCCGTCGGGGACTTCTTGGTCGATCTTGACGAGGAACTTCTTGAACTCCTGAGCGCGGTGCCTGCGGTGCAATGAGGTGATGACTTTCCCTGTGTCGGTGTCGAAGGCGGCGAACAGGGTGGTCAGCCCGTTGCGCACGTAGTCGTGGGTCCGGCGCTCGGGCATGCCCGGCATTATCGGCAGCACCGGCTGGGACCGGTTCAAGGCCTGGATCTGCGATTTCTCGTCGACCGACAGCACCACGGCCCCCTCGGGCGGGTCGAAGTAGAGCCCGACTACGTCGTGGACCTTCTCGATGAACAACGGGTCGGTCGAGAGCTTGAAGGTGTCCGCCAGGTGAGGCTTGAGCTGGAACTTCCGCCAGATCCGCCCCACCGTGGACTTCGACAGGCCGCTGCGGGCCGCCATCGAGCTCCGCGACCAGTGCGTCGCGTTCTTCGGGATCTCCTCCAGCGTTGCCACCACTACCGCTTCGACCTCGTCCACCGCGATGGTCGGCGGCCGGCCCGGACGAGGCTCGTCCACCAGCCCGTCCAGGCGCTCGACGAGGAACCTCCGCCGCCACTTGCGGACCGTGTCTGCGGTGATTCCCAACTCCCTTGCCACACCGACGATCGTCGGGACCTCGGGGCCGGCACACGCCAGCACGATCCGCGACCGCAAAGCCAAGGCCTGGGCCGATGTCGCTCTACGGGACCACCGCGTCAACACCGCCCGCTCCTCCTCGGACAGCAACAACGGCTCCAACGCGGGACCACGACGACGCACCGGAACATCTGGAGAAGGACTCATGAACGATCTAACGACGGATCTCTGGCGCAGGACACTAG
>NZ_JBHVFE010000853.1:0-1165 GCF_042801945.1 Kitasatospora sp. NPDC057542 | reverse complement strand
CCCCTCCGCACGGGGGAGCCGGGCCGTCGCCGCGTCCGGAGCCTGGAGCCGGACTCAGCCGCCGAGCTGAAGGCCGGCCATCCGCTTCCACTCGTACTCGCCGGTCTTCACCTTGAGGCCCAGCTCGCCCTCGAAGTCGTCGTGCAGGGTCAGCCCGGCCAGCTCCGCGGCCCGGCGGCCGACGGCGTAGCTGGGGGCCACCTGGTCGCCCCAGGCGCCGTCCGCACCCACCACGACGATCCGGGTGGCCACGGCGCCGACGTACTCGACGACCGCGTCGGCGCTTCCCCCGTGCTGCCGGGCGAAGCTGGTCAGGTTCTTGGCGATGCGCTTGGCGCGGCGCTCGGTACGGGCGTCCGGCGCGGCGGCGGTGGCGGTCTCTGCGCTGCTCATGCCCGCATGCTACCCACCGGTAGTCGCCCTGGCGACGGGAGCACCCTGTGCACCGGGCCACATACTGGAGGCGTGACCTTCTCCGGCTGGCCGGCCGAGGCGCTCGACTTCTACGAGCACCTGGAAGCCGACAACTCGAAGACCTTCTGGCAGGCCCACAAGGACCGGTACGACGACGCCGTACGCGCCCCGATGGAGCAGCTGCTCGCCGACCTGGAGCCGGAGTTCGGACCGGGGAAGGTCTTCCGCCCGAACCGCGACGTCCGGTTCAGCGCCGACAAGTCCCCGTACAAGACGCACGTCGGCGCCCACCTGGAGTCCGGCGGCTACATCCAGCTCTCCGCCGACGGCCTGTCCTGCGGCAACGGGATGTACCGGCTCGCCCCCGACCAGCTGGAGCGCTACCGCGCCGCCGTCGCCGAGGACGTCAGCGGCGCCGAGCTGGAACGGGTGATCGCCCGGGTGGAACAGGAGGGCCCGCAGGTGGCCGGCCGGGACTCCCTCAAGTCGACCCCGCGCGGCTACCCCAAGGACCACCCCAGGATCGGACTGCTGCGCCACAAGGGCCTGGTGGCCTGGCAGGAATGGGAGCCGGCCGGATGGCTGGGCACCCGCGCCGCCTACACCCGGATCACCGGGTTCCTGCACGCCTCCCAGCCGCTGCGGGACTGGCTGGACGGCCACGTCGGCCCGTCCGAACTCCCCTCCCGCTGAGCGGCGCAGCAGCCGCACGAGCCCCCCGGACACGCGAGGAGCCCCGGTCCACCAGGAC
>NZ_JBHVFE010000852.1:0-1174 GCF_042801945.1 Kitasatospora sp. NPDC057542 | reverse complement strand
GCCGGCGGATCAGCGGCAGCCGTTACGTGGGTCTTCTACCCGACATACGACATCTGATTCAGGTTTCGGGTGGTTTGCGGCTTTTTCTTCGGGGACACGCGCGTGGACACCGGCCGTGACGCCCGCAACGAGCGCATCATGACCGTCCCCCCGCCTCCGGCCCCGGCTCCCCCGCCGGCCCCACCGTTCCCCGACCCGGAGCCGGCGCCGCCGGTGCCCCACCCCGGGCAGCAGTGACCGGCGCCCGGCTGACGGCAACCCGCCCCTCGCGGCGAGCGGACGTGGTGGCCGGTCGGAGAGGGGGGACCTCCAGCCACACGAGTTTCCCCTCGCCCTCGGGCAGCGAGCCCCACGCCCGGGCCAGCCGGTCGACCAGCCGGAGGCCGTGACCGCCGGGCCGGGCCGGGTCGGTGCTGACGCGCAGCCGCGGCGCTACCGGGCTGTCGTCGCGGACCTCGACCCGTAGCCGGGTGCCGTCCCAGTTCAGTCGCAGCTCCCGAGGGCCGCCCGGGGCGTGCAGGCACGCGTTCGTGACCAGCTCGGAGACCATGAGCAGGACGTCCTCCGTGACGGCCTGCCGTTCCTCGTCAACGGCCGGCAGCCAGTTCCAGCACACCAGTGCCTCGCGGCTGAACTCCCGGCAGCGCTGCACCGCGCCCTCGCTGCCCGCCATGACGAGCCGCCTGGTCTGCTCCGGGCCGTCCACGCCGGACCTCCTCACACCGGGCAGGCAGGGGCACCGCCCCGACCCACCGGTGGTGACGTGCCGTCCAGGCCGTGATGCCGCGCGGCACACGGGACCGCACGAGCGGATCCGCCGCAGCCGGCCCCTGCCAGGCCGGGTCCGCCACCCGCCTGTCGTCCATGCCCCGCGTTTGCCCGGTCCCGCTACGGCTACACGCAGGAGGAGCGAGACGAAGGCGAGCGCCATGACGACATCGGGCACCGGCCACAGCACCCGCCGGCAGCGCACCGGGCGCCGGGAGTCCCCCGACGAACGGGCAGACCGGCGCTGGGCGGACCTGCTCCAGGAGGTGCGGGTCGCCCAGACCGGCTCGCAGGTCCTCTTCGGCTTTCTCCTGAGCGTGGTCTTCATGCCCCGCTTCGCCGGGCTCGGCGGCTTCGAGCAGGGACTGTACGTGGCCACCGTCGTTCTCGGGGCCCTCGCGACCGG
>NZ_JBHVFE010000851.1:0-1188 GCF_042801945.1 Kitasatospora sp. NPDC057542 | reverse complement strand
GCCGGTGTCCCGTCCTTGGGACACCGGCCCCTCGGCCGTGAGGTTCCTACTCCGCGCTCTCGCCCTCGTCCGCGCGCCTGCGCTTCAGCCACAGCGCCGCGCCGCCGGCCGCCACCACCAGGCCGCCGCCGACCGCCAGCAGCCCCGCGTCGGGGCCCATCGAGTCGCCGAGCACCGGGCCGAACTGTGCCGCCGCCGGCTCCGGGGAGACCTCCGGCTCCGACTCCGCGACCGGCTCGGCGTGCGCCACCGCACCGCTCGACAGCAGGACCCCGGCGGCCCCCAGCGCACCGGCCGCACAGACTCGCCGTCCGAGCCGCTTCAGCCCGGCCACCCGGCGGACCGGACGCAATCTCCGCATCGAGAACTCCCCAGGGCTCGTTCGCGTACCGGGCCGACGCTATCCGATCCCGCACAGGGTTCTCACACCGATTCAGGTTTGGACGGGCAAGCGTTGTACGACTGTTGCGTATCCCGCACACGGTCCTGACGAGCGGTCAGGAGTTGTACGTGCTCTGGGCCCGCTCCAGCCCCTCGGACAGCAGCGCCTCCACCGCGTCCGCCGAGCGGTCCACGAACCACTCCAGTTCCTTGCGCTCGGTCGCGGAGAAGTCCTTCAGCACGAAGTCCGCGACCTCCATCCGGCCCGGCGGGCGGCCGATCCCGCAGCGCACCCGGTGGTAGTCCGGGCCCAGCGACTTGGTGATCGACTTCAGCCCGTTGTGGCCGTTGTCCCCGCCGCCCAGCTTCAGCCGCAGCGCCGCGTAGTCGATGTCCAGCTCGTCGTGGACCGCGATCAGCGCCGAGGCCGGCACCTTGTAGAAGTCGCGCAGCGCCGTCACCGGCCCGCCGGAGAGGTTCATGAAGGACATCGGCTTGGCCAGCACCACCCGCCTGCCCGCCAACCGCCCCTCGGCCACCTGCGCCCGGCTCTTGTGCGCCTTGAACTTCGCGCCCATCCGCTGCGCCAGCAGGTCCACCACCATGAAGCCGATGTTGTGCCGGTTCCGGGCGTACTGCTCCCCGGGGTTGCCCAGCCCCACCACCAGCCAGGGGCCGTCGTAGTCCTCGCTCATGCCCCCGCGCACCTTTCCGTGATCCGCTCGCTCATGTGCTGCTCCTCGCCTTCGCGCTCGACGTCATCATCCCGGACACGCCGCTGCCCCGGGCGCTCCGACGGGAGCGACC
>NZ_JBHVFE010000850.1:0-1202 GCF_042801945.1 Kitasatospora sp. NPDC057542 | reverse complement strand
CCGTCCCCACCGACGATCAGCACACCCTCGCGGACCGCGTGCAGCACCGCGTCGTGGTGCTCGTACATCCGCGTCATCTCGGCCGGGCCCAGCCCCTGCGTCTGGCGGCGCAGCCGCCGCCGCACCAGCACCGCCCCGCCCGTACCCACGGCGACCGCGGCCACCGCGCCGCCGAACAGGACCGGCAGCTGCTGGCTGACCGTATTGCCCGCGTGCGCGATGGTGTAGCCGACCTGGACCAGGCCGGCGACCGAACCGTCCGGCCTGGTGACCGGCGCGCTGCTCTCCACGACCCGTCCGATGGGCGCGGTGAAGCTGATGGTGATCGGCCCCTTGAGGGCCAGCTGGTACGGGCCGATGAGGCGCTGTCCGATCAGCTCGGGCTGGGCGGTCTGGGCGTAGCGGATCCCCTCGGGGCTGGCGATCACGACGTAGTCGAAGCCGCCCTTTTCCGTGATGTCCAGGGCCAGCGGCTGCAGCACCGCGGTCGGGTCGGCGCTGTCCAGCGCGTTCACCACCGTGGGGACCTGCGCCAAGGTGATGGCCGCGGCGCGTGTGCGGTTCTCGGAATCACTCGCGGCGTACCTCCGGGCCTGCAGGATGAGTGCCGTCAGCGCCGCGGTGACCAGCAGCACGACCACGACCAGCATCCACAGGAACACCTGCCCGGCGACACTGCGCACCCACAGCCGCGAGCGCGGCCCACCCCGGGCGGACCGGTGTTTCCCCGGTCCGCCCGGTTCCGCACCCCCATGGGCGTGGCTGTCCACTCCGTGCATCCAGGCCGTCCCCGCGCATCCGGATCATGACCCCTCCACGCTGCCACCCCGCCCGCACATGTGCACGCGCGAGGCCGCTGGACGGCCGAACGCACCGCAGGGCAGGTCGGCGCCCCCGGAACCGGAGTGCCTGTCCAACGAGCGAAGGGCCGCGCCGACAGCGCGTGCGGGGCGCGCATTCGGTGTGACGCGGGCCTCAGCCCGGGGGAATCGTCCGCACCCAGAGCATCGGCGCGAGTTCAGCCAGTGACCGACAAACCGGACAAACCCTGACATAAACCGTGAGCCCACTCACACTGAAAAAGGTCCACGACGGACGATAGTGGCCGCTTGTCGACGCCGCCCGCGAGCCCGGCCGCGACATCTGCGCAGCTCAGCGCGTTGGCCGGTCGTGCAGCCCGCCCCTGCGGATCGGCGTCGTCC
>NZ_JBHVFE010000849.1:0-1208 GCF_042801945.1 Kitasatospora sp. NPDC057542 | reverse complement strand
GCCGGCGACCCCGTACCTGACCACCGAGGAGGCCAGGTTGCTGCTGGACTTCCAGGTGCCGGGCGGCAACGTACCGTCCGAGGCGGCCACCGGCCTCCACCCGTGGGCCCGCACCGACGCGCGCCCGGCGTCGGGCAGGTTCCCACTCGTCGTCCTCTCGCCCGGGTTCACGCTTCCACGTGCCACGCTCACCGGCCTCGCCGAGGACCTGGCCAGCCGCGGGTACGTCGTCGCCGCCGTCGACCACACCTACGAGACCTCCGGCACCACCTTCCCGGACGGGCGCACCCTGACCTGCGCCATCTGCAGGGACCCGGCCCCCGACACCTTCGCGGCCGTCCCCCCGAGCCGGGCCAAGGACATCTCCTTCGTCCTCGACCGGCTGACCGGCCCCCGCCCGGCCTGGCCGTACGCCCACATGATCGACCGGGACCGGATCGGCATGGCCGGGCACTCCATCGGCGGTAACTCCGCCGCCGGCACGATGGCCGCCGACCAGCGGATCCGCGCCGGGGTCAACATGGACGGCAAGTTCTTCGATCCGTTTCCCGCCGGCGGGCTGGGCGGACGGCCCTTCCTGATGCTCGGCACCCAGTCCGTTCACAACCCCTCGGGCTGGGACACCAGTTGGAACGATGCCTGGGCGCGAATGGACGGCTGGAAGCGCTGGCTGTCCGTGACCGGTTCCGACCACGGGAGCTTCACCGACGGTCCGCTCATCGGGGCTCGCGCGGGCCTGCCCGACCCCGAAGCGACGCTCGCCCCGCTGCGCGCCGAGAAGATCACCCGGGCCTATGTCGGCGCCTTCTTCGACCTGCATCTGAAGGGCATCCCGCAGCGGTTGCTCGACCGTCCGTCGGCGGCGTACCCGGAGGTCGTCTTCCAGCAGCCCTGACGGGGCCTTCTTTCCTTTCCGGAGGGTGTGTTCCTGCCGTTCCCGCCGCGCCGGAGAGGCGCCCGGTGGAGTGAGGCAGCACGCCGCGGCGGCGGGACCGTCCGCGGTGATGTGAGCCTCCCAACCGGCCCCAGCCGCCTGGCACGCCCCCTGAGAAACGGCCTTCGGCACAGCGGGAGGAGCACCCCTACCAGTACGTCATCGTCCCGGGTCAGCGCCGGCCGAACACCGTCTCGGCCTCTCACCGAATCCGAAACGGACATCTGGCCCTCGCACGCGAGTCGGCCGGGTGCCGTCCAGCGCGACTGTTCGC
>NZ_JBHVFE010000848.1:0-1251 GCF_042801945.1 Kitasatospora sp. NPDC057542 | reverse complement strand
TGGCAGGCACACGGGTAACGGACGAGCCGCTGCCGGAGACCACCGGGGCGCCGGCCGAGTCGGCGCCGGAGGCCGTGGCGGTGGGCGCACCGGAGGGCTTGCCGTGGGCCGTGGGGGTGGGCGTGGAGGTGCCGGTTGCGGCAGTGGCCATTCCCCCCGCGGTCGCGATGGCTGCGGCGGTGACGGTGGCGGCGATGAGCATGATCGGGCGGATACGCATGAATCCGTGTCCTTTCCTGCGGGCGTCCGGTTGATGCCCGCGCCCCTGTACGCCTCCCGACGCCCGGCAGGTCGCATCCCGCACACGTGATCCAGGTCATAGGCCGTGGGTGCGACCCTGGGACGGCGCTCGTGCGTACAGGGCGGGACGCTTCACTCAGGACGCACAGCTCCACCGCCGTAGCCGAGGAGTGTCTCCTCGCGAGCCGCCTGTGCCGCGAGCTGACGGACAGCCCCGGAGGAGAGGCCCTTGATGACGCCACAGGAGTTCGACGCGTTCTACGCGGCGTCCTTCTCCCGCCTGACCGGGCAGCTCTACGCGATAACCGGCAACTGGTCCGAAGCACAGGACGTGGTCCAGGAGGCCTTCATCCGCGCGTGGGACCGAAGGCGCACCTTCGACCCGAACAGCGCCCCGGAGGCATGGATCCGGACCACCGCCCGGCGGCTGGCCCTCTCCCGCTGGCGACGTCTGGCCCGGGGCCTGCACTTAGCCGGCCGCCACCACCGCCAAGAACCACCCACCGTCGAGCCGCCCACCGAGGAGCACCTGATGCTGGTCACCGCGCTCCGCGAGCTGCCCGAGGCACAGCGGAGCGCCCTGGTCCTGCACCACATGTGCGACCTCTCCGTCGAGCAGGTCGCGGCCGAGACCGGCGCCAGCGTCAGCGCCGTCAAGAGCCGCCTCGCCCGCGGCCGGGCCGCGCTCGCGGCCAGACTCGCCGACCAGACCCCGACCAGCGAGGAAGGAAAACTCCGTGTCTGACCCCACCCACGACAGCCTCGCCAACCGGCTGCGGCTGCTCGGCACGCAGATGCCCGCACCGACCCTGCCCGCTGCGGAGATCCGCCGACGCGCCGACCAGCGCCGCCACCGCCGGCACGCCCTCGGCGCGACCGCGGCCTGCACCGCAGCAGCCCTGTGCCTGGCTCTCCCGTCCGTGCTGCACTCACCGGGACCACAACACTCACCGGGACCACAACAAGGAGCAGCCACCACAGACACCCCCTCCGTGCCGGCTTCCCCCCACC
>NZ_JBHVFE010000847.1:0-1282 GCF_042801945.1 Kitasatospora sp. NPDC057542 | reverse complement strand
GCCTTCGGGGTCCGGTCGCCCGGCTCTGCTGTACCCCCGGTCACCCTCTCGGCCCGGGCCCGGCCGACGCGTCCGACGCGACGTCAGAACCCGGTGTCAGAACCCGGCGTCAGAACGTGACCAGCTGCTCACCCACCGCGATGTCCGAAGCGCCGGGCACACCGCGTCCGCCGGCGTTCACAGCACCGAGCGCACCGCGTCCGCGACCGAGGACACCCTGGTGTAGACCCCGGGGTGGGCCCCGTCGGCACAGCCCGTCCCCCAGGACACCAGACCGACCAGCCGGCCCCCGACGGTCATCGGGCCGCCGCTGTCGCCCTGGCAGGCGTCCTTGCCGCCCCTCTCCTCGCCCGCGCAGACCATGCCCCGGGCGTCGAACTTGCCGTCCCGCCCGCCCGGATAGGCCTGCGCACAGGTCCGGTCCGGCACGATCGGTACGGCCACCCCGCGCAGCGCGGGCGAGTAGTCGCCCCGCCCGGTGGTGTCGCCCCAGCCGAACACCTGCGTCGTGGTCCCGGCCGCGTACGGCGCGGTCTCGCCCTGGCCGACCAGCTCGACCACCGGCCGGGTGCCCTGGGACTCGGCGAGGGTGAGCACCGCGACGTCGTTCATGTTGGCGGCGAAGGAGTAGTCGGGGTGGATCCAGACCGACCGCACCGCCACCTCGCGCCCGGCCGTGCCGCGCATGTCGTCCCGGCCGACGATCACCCTGAGACCCGGCCGGTCCACCCGGCCCTTGGCCTCGTCGTAGAAGCAGTGCGCGGCCGTCACCACCTTGGTCGGGGTGACCAGCGCACCGCCGCAGAACTGGCCTGAACGGGCGCCGCCGAACTGCTGGCGACTGGACAGCGCCACGATCCACGGGTGGTCCGCGGTGCTCACCGCGGTGCCGCCGACCACCCGGCGCTGCGCCTCGGCCGGCGCCGCGGTGCCGAGGGCGACCAGTGGGACGGGCACGGCGGCGAGCAGTGCCAGCACGGCGGCCCTGCGGCGGCGGCCCACCCGGACGGCGGCCGGATCGGCCGGGTCGGCGAGGTCTGCCGGGAACGGGGCGGTCGTCGGCAGGTCAGTGCGGTCCGGCTCGGTCGGCACCGTGACTCCAGGAGGCTCGGAAGCAGGCAACCGGCACAGCGTAGGTGACCGGCTACACGATGCGACCGCTTCCCGCCGCGCCGCCGCCTGTCAGTCCTTGATCAGGCAGATCGCCGCGCCGGACGACAGCGCGCCGCCGACCTCGGCCTTCAGGTCCGTGACGGTGCCGGCCCGGTGCGCGTTGATGGGC
>NZ_JBHVFE010000846.1:0-1285 GCF_042801945.1 Kitasatospora sp. NPDC057542 | reverse complement strand
GTACCGCCGGTACCGGTCCGGGGCCCTCACGCGAACGGGGCACTCCGGGGCCTCAACGCCCCAGCAGCTCACCGCCGTTGCAGTGCAGGATCTCGCCGGTGATGAAGCCGGCCTCGGGCGAGGCCAGGAAGTGCACCGCCGCGGCGACCTCGCCGGTCTCGCCGATCCGCCCGAGCAGGGTGCGGGCGGCCCGGCGGGCGACCTCGGCCTCGTCCAGCCGCGGCCCGAAGAACTCGGTACCCGCGACCGTACCCGGCGCGACGATGTTGGCGGTGATGCCCGAGGTGCCCAACTGGGCGGCCAGGAAGTGGTTCCAGGCGTGCAGCGAGGCCTTCGCCGCACCGTACGAGCCGGCCCCGCGCAGGGCGGCGATGGAGCTGATGGTGACCACCCGGCCGGAGCCCGGGGTGAGCCGGTCGCGGACCGACTCCGTGAGCAGCACCACGGTCAGCACGTTGCGCTCGAAGTCGCCGCGCCAGCGCGCCAGCAGGGCGTGCGGCCCGCCGCCGACCACGGTCTCCCGGCTGCCGGCGTTGTTGACCAGGACGTCGATCCGCTCGGGCAGGTCGGCGAGCGCGGCCTCGACGGCGTCCGGATCGGCGAGGTCGCACACCAGCGGGGTGACGTTCGGCCCGAGGTCGGCCGCGGCCTTCTCCAGGACCTCCCGGCGGCGGCCCACGATCACCACGTGGTCGCCTGCCTCGACGAACCGACGCGCGACTTCGTACCCGATTCCCGTGCCACCGCCGGTGACGACGACGTTCCTGGACATCTGCCCACTCCCTCCCCAGTCCCGCCGTCGCGCTGCGAATGTGCGCGACGGTCCGTACCGGAATGCCACGATTCCTATCACGCTCGGTTGCCGTGACTGCGGGGAGGGTGACGTCCCGCACGAGTGAACGTGTGATATGGGCGTGGTACGACGTGCACACGGAGCGTGGCGAGAGGCAGCTCACACCCCCCGGGCGTAACTTCTCGCACCCTGATACGTCTTAGGTTGGTAGTGCGGCAGTTTTTCCGATGGGCGGGGACACGCTGAACGGCAACGTGTTCCCGCGCTTCCACCGGGCTGTCGCCGACGGGGCTCCGGCGGGCCCCGGGAACGGTCGTCGGTCTCGACGGCCGCCGCGCACGACGCCGGGGTTCTGGCGGGCCAGGGACGCTTTGAGCGGCCGTCCCCGGTTGCGGCCGGCCCCGGAGTCGTGCGCCGTTCGGTTCCGTCCCCGCGCGGGCCCTCGGGCACGCCACCGGGGCGCGAAGGGGCCCGGCCGCTCAGGCAGCGGCC
>NZ_JBHVFE010000845.1:0-1299 GCF_042801945.1 Kitasatospora sp. NPDC057542 | reverse complement strand
CGAGGACCGACTGCTCGCCACCGCGGGCCCCGTCCTCACCCACCTGCGCGACGTCACCGGAGAAAGCGCCCAGCTCTACCGCCGCCAAGGCGAAACGCGCATCTGCGTCGCCGCCGCCGAACGACTCTCCGGCCTGCGCGACACCGTCCCCGTCGGCAGCACCCTGCCCATGAAGGCCGGCTCCGCCGCCCAGGTCCTCCTCGCCTGGGAAGAACCCGAACGCCTCCACCGAGGCCTCCAGGGCGCCCGCTTCACCGCCACCGCACTCAGCGGCGTCCGCCGCCGCGGCTGGGCCCAGTCCATCGGCGAACGCGAACCCGGCGTCGCCTCCGTCTCCGCCCCCGTCCGCGGCCCCTCCAACCGCGTCGTCGCCGCCGTCTCCGTCTCCGGCCCCATCGAACGCCTCACCCGCCACCCCGGCCGCCTCCACGCCCAGGCCATCATCGAAGCCGCCAACCGACTCACCGAAGCCCTCCGCCGCAGCTGACGGAACACGGCCGAACGCCGGAAGGGCCCCGCCGGCAACCCGGCGAGGCCCTTCGATGCATTTCCGAGGGAAAACAAAAAGACCCCGGAACCGGGGTCTTTCCAATTTCTGGCTGGGGTACCAGGACTCGAACCTAGACTAAATGAACCAGAATCACTCGTGCTGCCAATTACACCATACCCCAACACAAAGCAAGGGCCGATGGGCGAGCCCATCGGCTTCCTGCTCTGAAGTACCCCCGACCGGATTCGAACCGGCGCTACTGCCGTGAGAGGGCAGCGTGCTAGGCCGCTACACAACGGGGGCTTCCTGGCGATCCCTTGCGGGATCAGTACCCCCGACCGGATTCGAACCGGCGCTACTGCCGTGAGAGGGCAGCGTGCTAGGCCGCTACACAACGGGGGCTTTCCAGGTGATCCCTTGCGGGATCAGTACCCCCGACCGGATTCGAACCGGCGCTACTGCCGTGAGAGGGCAGCGTGCTAGGCCGCTACACAACGGGGGCTTGATCTTCTTTTGTGTGCCGTACTCGCGTACTGCGCTGGGGTACCAGGACTCGAACCTAGACTAACTGAACCAGAATCAGTCGTGCTGCCAATTACACCATACCCCACCAGAGTTGAACCCTTGCGGGCCCTTCTCAGGCGTTGCGCCTCTCGGTCGGTCCCTTCCGAGGGGCTTTCGCTCCCTCGTCCGTTCCCTCCCGGGCGGCGCAGAAAGAACATTACCCGACGTCGGCCCTGGCTCCAAAATCGATAACCCCAGGCAGCGGCCGGGGGGCCCGCGGATGACCTCCGGGTACGCCGCGGGCC
>NZ_JBHVFE010000844.1:0-1344 GCF_042801945.1 Kitasatospora sp. NPDC057542 | reverse complement strand
GGGATGCTCCTATGGACGTCAAGCCGCAGGAGCAAGGTCGGTTTGAGTGATGTGTCGGGTTGTCGGTGTGCTGGTCAGGGCGCGGTAGATCTCGCGGGCAACGAAGCGCTTGAGGCAGCGCATGATGTCCTTCTTGGACAGGCCTTCCTTGGTTCGGCGCTCGACGTAGGCGCGGGTCCGCTCGTCGTAGCGCATGCGGACCAGCACGATGGTGTGCAGGGCGTTGTTCGCGGCCCGGTCGCCGCCGCGGTTGAGTCGGTGGCGGTTGGTGCGGCCGGAGGACGCCGGGATCGGTGCGACCCCGGCCAGGTGGGCGAAGGCGGCCTCGGAGCGCATGCGTTCGGGGTTGTCTCCGGCGGAGGCCAGCAGCTGGCCGGCGGTTTCGGGGCCGACGCCGAACAGTTCGAGCAGTTCGGGGGCGGCCTGCTTGAGCAGCGGGCCGATCTCGGCGTCGAGCTCGGCGATCTCCTCGTCCAGTGCCTGGTGGCGGCGGGCCAGGCGCCGCAGCGCGGCCTTGGTCGCGGCCAGTGGTGTGGACAGGTCGCCGCCGGGGCGCAGGCGGGCGGCGGTGCGTATCAGCACGCTTCGGTCCAGGCCGGCCAGTTGCTCGCGCAGCGTCGCCGGGGCGGACACCAGCATGCCTCGGAGCTGGTTCATCGCCTGGGTGCGGGCCTTGACCGCGCTGCGGCGGACGACTCGCAGTACCCGCACCGCTTCGACCATGCCGTCGCGGCTCTTCGGGACGCCGGTAGCCCGTCCGGAAGCCACGGCCGTGGCGGCGGCGTAGGCATCGATCGGGTCGGACTTGCCGCGCATCCGGCGGGTCTTGCGGTCGGGCCGGTCGACGTCGATCACCGTCACCCCGGCCGCGGTCAGAACCCGGGCGAGCTCGGCACCGTAGGCACCGGTTCCCTCCACTCCGACCGCTGTCAGTGCGCCGTGCGAGCGCATCCAGTCGAGGAGAGCCCGGTAGCCGGCGATCGTGGCCGGGAACTCCTGGTCGGCGAGGTGCCGGCCGAGCGGGTCGATCACGGCCGCGTGGTGGGTCAGGCCGTGGGTGTCGACTCCGCCGGTGATCTCCGCACTGTCATGCGTCATGCTGGTCATGTCCGTCCTTGCCGCTTGTCCGAGCCGAGGGCGGCACGCGCCGGTCGGGCGGGTGGACAAGACAGTGACGGGGCTTCTGGACCAAGCTCCTATGAAGTCACAAGCACCCGTCCGGCCGCGTGCGTGGTGGCCCCGCTGACGAGACGACAAATCCCAAACAGGACAGTCCGAGACGTCAGTCAGGAGGCGAGTCAGCCTCATCAGCAGAACCACCAGTCACATCATCACTGTCAGGAG
>NZ_JBHVFE010000843.1:0-1362 GCF_042801945.1 Kitasatospora sp. NPDC057542 | reverse complement strand
GACTCCGGCCGGGGCCGGCGCGCCGCCCGCCCCCTGTCCGCTGCCGCAGAAGGCCTGCTCCAGGAAGCCGGCCTCCGCCTGCATCTGCGCGGTGAACTGCGCCTCGTCGCCGCGCGGGGTGACGGACAACGACACCTGCCGGTCGCCCGAGCTCCACAGCTGGGTGCTGTACCCGGGCACCGAGCCGTTGTGCCCGTAGACCGGACCGCAGGAGAGCTGCCGGCTGGCCAGCCCGAGCCCGTAACCCAGCGCGGTCGGCACGCCCCCGGCCTCGATCGGGACGGTCGCGGCCATCTCCTTCAGCAGCGCCGGCGGCAGCAGCCGGCCGCCCAGCAGGGCCTTGTCGAAGCGGTTCAGGTCGCCCAGGGTGGAGATCAGCTCGCCGGCCGAGTTCGCCCAGGTGAGGCTCGCCACCGTCACGTCCCGGTCGCTGCTGTCCTCCGGACCGGGGCCCTCGGGCAGCGTCCAGTAGCCGTGTGCGTGCGGGCCCCGGATATCGGTGGCCGCGCCCGGGAAGTACGTGCCGGCGAGGCCGAGCGGACGCAGGATGCGCGCGGTGACCTCCTGGGCGTAGCCGTGCCCGGTCACCTTCTCGATGATCATGCCGAGCAGGGTGTAGTTGACGTTGGAGTAGCCGAACCCGGTGCCCGGCGGGAAGTTGGGCGCGTGCGCCACCGAGGAGGCCACCACCTGGGCCGGGGTGATGTGCCGGGTCAGGCCGCCCTGGTCCAGCCAGTTCCGGATGGCCGCCGAGTCCGTCCAGTCGGGGAAGACCCCGCCCTTCTCGTTGGTGGAGTCCCAGAGTCCGGAGCTGTGGTTGAGCAGCTGGCGGACGGTGATGCGGTCGCCGTTCGGGACCAGCCCGGGCAGGTGCCGCGCGACCGGGTCGTCCAGGCCGATCCGCCCCTCCCCGACCAGCTGGAGCACCGTGGTGGCGATGAACACCTTGGTGACGCTGCCGACCCGGAAGCGTCCGTCCGTGCGGAGCGGTGCGCCGGTGGCCAGGTCGGAGACGCCGGACGCGCCGCGCCAGACCCCCTTCCCGTCCCTGACCTCCGCGATCGCCCCGGCCGCGCCGGCATCGGTCAGCGCCCGCAGGGCCGCCGCCCGCGGATCGCCGGGGCCCGGTCGCCCGTCGGCGGCCTCGGCCGCACCCGCCGAGACCACCGGCCCGGCCAGTGCCAGACAGACCGCCCCCACCAACGCGGAAACAAACGTACGACGTGCCATGCGACCCCACCTTCGCCGTCGGCGAGCAGCTCCCCGCCGTGAGGTCCTGGTACGTGCCGGTCTGCCGGGCGTAGACCGTCAGCAGCTGCCAGGGGTCGGCGCCGAGCAGCAGGGCGGGGACGTCGAGCACCA
>NZ_JBHVFE010000842.1:0-1387 GCF_042801945.1 Kitasatospora sp. NPDC057542 | reverse complement strand
CCGTGGGGCGTACCGGTGCCCATGCTGCTCAGCGTAACTCGCCACGGCGCCTTCGGAACCGGCCCTCTCCCTCGGTACGACGGCCTCGCCCGTTCCCGTCAGGCGTTCCACGTGGATCGTGGTCGTCTCGCGGAAGGTCGCCGCCACCCCGTACGGAACCCGGGTCCGCACGCCTGCGCTTCGGCCGCCGGCTGCGCCACTGGCGCGAGGCCCGCGGCCTCAGCCAGGCCGAGTTCGGCCGGCTGCTCGGCTACCACGACTCGCTGATCAGCCGGGTGGAGAACGCCCGCCGCTGGCCGCCGCCGGGGATGCCCGCCCGGGCCGACGAGCTCCTGCTCGCCGACGGCGAACTGGCCGAGCTCTGGCAGACCGTCCGGCAGGAGCGCGAACACCTCGGCGAACGCGCCGCCGCCCGGCCACCGCTCGCCGTCCGCTCCGCCCCGCCGGACGCCGCCACCGTCGAGGTGCTCGCCCACCTGCTCGCCGTCTACCGCGCCGCCGCGGGCCGGATCGGCGGCGAGGAGCTGGCCGCCGTCCTGGAGCACCACGCCCACACCCTGCTCGGCGGGCGGCACCCCGGCCCCCGCGAGGACCTCGCCGCCGACCGTTCGCTCGCCGCCCAGTACGCCGAACTCGCCGGCTGGGCCCACTTCGAGGGCGACCGTCCCGCCCGCGCGCTCAGCTGGTACGCCACCGGGCTGGAGTGGGCGCGCGCGACCGGTGACCGGGCCACCACGGCCGCGCTGCTCGTCCGGCAGAGCGCCCTCTACTGGTGGCTCGGCGACCCGGCCACCGCGCTCGCCCTGGCCGAGGCCGCCCGGACCACCGCCCCTCCCCTGCCGGGGCTGCGGGCCTGGGCCGCCGTCGTCCAGGCCCACGCCCACGCGCTGGCCGGCCAGGCACCGCAGGTCCACCGGACCTTGGCGGACGCCCGGCGGCTGACCGACGCCGCCCTGCTCTCCGGGGCGCCGACGCCCTGGACGGTGCGCGCCGAGCTGGTCCTGGCGGTCGCCCACGGCACCTGCCACCGGGACCTCGCCCTCCACACCGGCCGCACCGCTCACGCCCGCACCGCGGCGGCCCGGCTGGAGGCGGCCCTGCGGCTCCTCGACCGGGCCGCCCACCCGCGCGACCACGCCCTGGTCTCCGCCCGCCTCGCCGGCGCCCACGCCCTCGCCGGTCACGCCGATGCCGCCGCCACCCAGCTCGCCCGTCTGCCTCCGAACACCACCGGCCGCATCGCCCGCGAGCAGCGGCGGGCCGGGGAGTGGCTGCACCGGTGAACGTCCGGGCTCCGCAACCCCTGCCCGGACGCGGCAACGCCTGCCGGGCAGGGCGACGGCCGGTCCGCCGCGAAAGCAGCGGGGCCGGCCACCACCTGCGGGAG
>NZ_JBHVFE010000841.1:0-1393 GCF_042801945.1 Kitasatospora sp. NPDC057542 | reverse complement strand
GGGCGGGCCCGCGCCGGTCAGCTGAGCATCACGCCGGTCTCCCGGGCCAGGGCGTCCAGGCCGTACCGGGTCACGTGCTCGACGTTCTCCAGGTCGATCGTGCGGACGCCCTCGGCGGCCAGCCGCTCGTTGATCTCGTCCAGGTGCTCCTGGACGAGCTGCTTCTCCGCATCGGTGGTGCGGCCCTTGTGCGGCCGCCCGGCGTGCTCCAGGCTGGCGTAGTTGACCCGTTCCCGGCTGCCGGCGGTCGCCGTCCCGGACGTGGCGGCCCGGGCGGCCGGCCTGGCGCCGCGCAGCACCTCGGCCATCGGCGCGGCCGAGGCCAGCCGGTCGAACGTCTCGGCCTCCATCACCACCGTCTGCGGCTCCGCCCGGTCCGGGTGGTGCAGCTCGACCGTGACCAGGTCGAGCGCCAGCTCCCGCACCTCGCCCAACTCCCCGGCGAGCGCGTCGATCTCGACCGGACCGTCCGTCAGGTCGGGGTGCTGGAGCACCACGACCCGCACCAGGTCCCCGTCGTTCTCCGCGTGCTTGCCGGTCAGGTCCGAGAACCGGATGATCTTCTGGCCCATGTCTTCCTCTCCTGCCCCTGTGATCAGCCGAGAGCCTACGCCCGGATGATCATCCCCGCCGCTTCGACCGGACCGGCGCCGGCCGGGGCGGCCGATCGGCGGGGCCGCGGCGCGTACGGGCAGGTGGAGTTCGGGCCGGCGGTCAGGCCGTGCGGCCTTCCGTCCCGGACAGCCACTCGGCGAGGACGGCGGCCTGGCTGTGGTCCACGTCCTTGGTGGCGGTGAGCAGCGTGAGCCGGCCGTGGCCGGCGAGCTCGCGCAGGTGGCCGACCGCGTCGCGGTGTCCGGCGTCCCGCAGCTCGGCGTGGTAGCGGCGGCGGAACTCGGCGTAGCGGCTCGGCTCGTGGCCGTACCAGCGCCGCAGTTCGGTGGACGGCGCGACGTCGCGCAGCCACTCGTCCAGGTGCGCGTCCTCCTTGCGCACGCCGCGCGGCCAGACCCGGTCGACCAGGACCCGCTGCCCGTCCCGGGGCGAGGACTCCTCGTAGACCCGCCGGTAGGTGATCTGTGCGGCCATCGCGACGCCTCCCGGGATCGAGCGGCCGGACCGTACGCTTCCGGTCCGGCTCCGGACCGGTGACCGGGCTCCGGACACCGGTGGAACGGGGCTCCTGCGGGGCCCGCGCGCCCGCCACAGCCGCCGTCGACCCGGCCATCCTATCGAGCACCGGAAGCGGCCTCCTGTCGAGGAGCGCGGACGACCGGCGCGAAGGCGGCCCGCGGCCGGCTGTGGCACCGGGGCCCGCCGGCCCGGTCCCGGAGCGGGCTCCCGGTGAGGGCTCCCGGTGCCGGACCGGCGGAGGCGGGGTGCGACCGGACGG
>NZ_JBHVFE010000840.1:0-1400 GCF_042801945.1 Kitasatospora sp. NPDC057542 | reverse complement strand
CTGAGGACAAGCCCTCGGCCTATTAGTACCGGTCAACTCCACCCCTCACAGGGCTTCCATATCCGGCCTATCAACCCAGTCGTCTACTGGGAGCCTTACCCTCTCAAGGAGGTGGGAGTGCTCATCTCGAAGCAGGCTTCCCGCTTAGATGCTTTCAGCGGTTATCCCTCCCGAACGTAGCCAACCAGCCATGCCCTTGGCAGAACAACTGGCACACCAGAGGTTCGTCCGTCCCGGTCCTCTCGTACTAGGGACAGCCCTTCTCAACACTCCTACGCGCACAGCGGATAGGGACCGAACTGTCTCACGACGTTCTAAACCCAGCTCGCGTACCGCTTTAATGGGCGAACAGCCCAACCCTTGGGACCTACTCCAGCCCCAGGATGCGACGAGCCGACATCGAGGTGCCAAACCATCCCGTCGATATGGACTCTTGGGGAAGATCAGCCTGTTATCCCCGGGGTACCTTTTATCCGTTGAGCGACGGCGCTTCCACAAGCCACCGCCGGATCACTAGTCCCTACTTTCGTACCTGCTCGACCCGTCAGTCTCACAGTCAAGCTCCCTTGTGCACTTACACTCAACACCTGATTGCCAACCAGGCTGAGGGAACCTTTGGGCGCCTCCGTTACCCTTTAGGAGGCAACCGCCCCAGTTAAACTACCCACCAGACACTGTCCCTGATCCGGATCACGGACCCAGGTTAGACATCCAGCACGACCAGAGTGGTATTTCAACGACGACTCCACCCAAACTGGCGTTTGGGTTTCACAGTCTCCCACCTATCCTACACAAGCCGAACCGAACACCAATATCAAGCTATAGTAAAGGTCCCGGGGTCTTTCCGTCCTGCTGCGCGAAACGAGCATCTTTACTCGTAATGCAATTTCACCGGGCCTATGGTTGAGACAGTCGAGAAGTCGTTACGCCATTCGTGCAGGTCGGAACTTACCCGACAAGGAATTTCGCTACCTTAGGATGGTTATAGTTACCACCGCCGTTTACTGGCGCTTAAGTTCTCAGCTTCGCCTGGACGAATCCAAGCTAACCGGTCCCCTTAACGTTCCAGCACCGGGCAGGCGTCAGTCCGTATACATCGCCTTACGGCTTCGCACGGACCTGTGTTTTTAGTAAACAGTCGCTTCTCGCTGGTCTCTGCGGCCACCCCCAGCTCAGAGTGCAAGACTCGTCACCAGGAATGGCCCCCCTTCTCCCGAAGTTACGGGGGCATTTTGCCGAGTTCCTTAACCATAGTTCACCCGAACGCCTCGGTATTCTCTACCTGACCACCTGAGTCGGTTTGGGGTACGGGCCGCCATGAAACTCGCTAGAGGCTTTTCTCGACAGCATAGGATCATCCACTTCACCACAATCGGCTCGGCATCAGGTCTCAGCCTTAA
>NZ_JBHVFE010000839.1:0-1406 GCF_042801945.1 Kitasatospora sp. NPDC057542 | reverse complement strand
GTCCGGCACCTACACAGGTGCCGGACCCTTCCGCGTTTCGCCCCCGCCCATGCGGCACTGGCGGCCCCCTCGGCGACGCTCAGCCCGAGGACTCCGGGAGACCGTCAGTCCGCGGTCCGCTCCCGGCAGGAGCAGCGAGGTCGGCCACCACCAGCTCGGCTGCCCGCACCGGGTCCCCGCCGGCGCGGGCGAGCAGTGAGGCCGCGTCGTAGCATGCGTCGACCGCATCCGGGAGGGTCACCTGCAGACAGTGCACCGACTCGTAGCGCGGTGAGCTGAGCGCCGCGCCGATGCCGGGGCGCAGCCGCTCCAGCTCCACGACGACCCTCCAGGCGTCGCCCTCCATCCGGGCCCGCCGCGCCGGGTCGCAGGCCGCGATGGCCCGGTCGGTTTCGCAGGCGTCGAACTCACAGGCGTCCAGAGCCGGCAGGAGCTCGGGGACGCCCAGGATCGCCGCTGCGTCCAGGGTGAGGGGGTGAGACCAGTCGTCGGAGCCCAGCAGCTGCGCGATCAGTGGGACGGCCCGCAGGTCGTGCCGTCTGGCCAGCCCTCGCGCGCCCTCCTCCCGGACCTCGCCGTACTCATCGGTGGTGCACTTCCACAGCGCGTCCCTGATGGCGGTCGTGTCCTGGTCCAGTTGGACTCCCAACGTGAAGGCCGCCCAGTTGCGGACCTCGGGGTCCTGGTCCTCGGTGAGCCGGATCAGGGCCCGCACATCGGGCCCGTCGGGCAGTCCGCTGCTGGCGGAGCCGATCGCCGAGGCGACCTGAAGCCGCAGGTCGGCGTCCTCGTGTTCGGAAAGCCGTACCAGCACGGGAACCGCGCGCGGGTCCTGCGCCCACCCCAGGCCGACAACGAGGGAACGCAACACGCGGACCTCCGTCTCCGCCTCAGCCAGCGCCATCAGGGCGGTCGCCGCCTCGCTCCGCAGCGACTCGTGCGCGCCGGCCGCGTTTCCCACCAGGTCGCAGCCCACCTGTCGCTCCAGGACATCGGCCGAATCCAGCAGCCCCAAGCCGCAGCGCAGCGCGGTCTCCCCGCTCTCCCCCTCCGCCGCCTCCCGGACCAGCGCCCAGTAGGCGTGCGAATCCTGGTCCGCCTCCGAGGCCTCCGCCGCTCGCGCCGCCGTCATCATGCGCCCCGTCAACTCCACCGCGTTGTCCATGTGCGCCTTCATATCCGAAGGGCCGGGTGCCGGGGTACTGGATTCCTGCCGCCCGCCTCAGCGGCAGGCCCCGGCCTTCGAGGCCGCGGAGCGGAGGCCTGATGGGCGTGAGTCCGCGCCCCGGGACCACGATTCGGCGCAGGGGCGTTGAGCTGCTAATATTCCTGATGTCGCGAGGAACATGAGTCCTCGTCAGGCGTCAGCGGTGCTACCAGAGCACGTCCTACTTTCAGTAGGAAGA
>NZ_JBHVFE010000838.1:0-1412 GCF_042801945.1 Kitasatospora sp. NPDC057542 | reverse complement strand
GCCCGCACGTTCGACGCGAACGTGCGGGCCCCTCGGCGTTCCCGGGGTCGGCCGGCCCCAAGTGCCCTTGACTACACCTCACTTTGCGATGCAAAGTTCATGGCACAGCAAAGCGATTGCGCGTGACAAGGGGTGGATCATGACGACAACGCACGGGGGCGGCCCGGCCGAACTCCTCGCCGAGACGGAAGGACTCCGGGCCCGCGCCCGGACACGGCTGCGCGGCTCGGGGGTGCCGCTGCTCGGGTTCGGCCTGCTGGCCCTGGCCGCCGCGCCGATCTCCGGCCAGGCCTACAACTTCGGCGCCAACGGGCGGTCCGTCGATTCCTATCCGCTCTTCGCCTACTCGGAGCTCATCGACCTCTGCGTGTCGCACACCCCGGACGGCCCGTGCCAGACCGGCGAGTTCGACGGTGCCGTCCTCCGATTCCTGGCCTGGGGCGTCTGGTACGCACTGCTCCCGCTCGCCTGGCTGGCACTGGCCCGCTGGTACCGGCGGCGCGGCGAGGCCCGCGGGATCGTCCCGCACCGCAGCGGTTGGATCGGCGCCGCGGTCGGCGTCGGCATCCTGGTCTCCGCCGTGCTGCTCGCCCTGCTCTTCGCCCACCGGGTGCCGTTCGCCCTGTCCATGCTCGTGAACACCTACGCCTCGCCCTGGTACGTGGTCGGCATCGGCCTGGTCGTCCTCGGGCTGGCCGAACGCAGCCCCCTGGTGACCGCCGCCGGGCTCGCCCATGCGGCGCTGCTCACCGCCTACCTCGCGGCACCGTGGGAGAGCGGCTGGCTGCCGTGGCTCGACCGGGGCGACGGCGGCTGGGCCGACGGCCCGCAGTCGAAGGCGCTGCTGCTGGCGGCGGTCCTGCTGGCCGCCGGGCTGGCGCAGTGGACGGCGGCCCGCCGCGCACCGGGGGCATCCCGTACGGTCTCCTCATGAGCGTTGCGGACGAAGCCGAGGAGCAGCATCCGACCCTCGCCCTGGACGACACCGTCCACCAGCGGGTCCGGCTCGGCATCCTGGCGATCGCCCGCGAGGCCGAGAGCGTCGAGTTCGGCTTCCTCAAGGAGCAGCTCGGCCTCACCGACGGCAACCTCTCCCGCCACCTCAAGGTCCTGGAGGAATCCGGCCTGGTCACCGTCGCCAAGGGCTACGCGGGCCGCCGCCCCCGCACCTGGGTCTCCCTCACCCCCCACGGCGCCGAAGCCCTCGACCGCGAACTGCGCGCCCTGCGCGAACTCGTCCGCCGCCTCGACGCCGCCGGGTCCGGACGCCCCCGGGAATAGGAACCGAGGCGACGGGGCACAGCCGAAACCGCACGGGGGTGGGGAGTCGGGGCTGCGGGCACCGGTGGCTTCCGCCTCCTTCGTCGTCAGGCATGCGAAGGGGCCCGCACGTTCGACGCGAACGTGCGGGC
>NZ_JBHVFE010000837.1:0-1447 GCF_042801945.1 Kitasatospora sp. NPDC057542 | reverse complement strand
GTTGGTGCTGGTCATCAGGGGTGGAACTCCTACTCGGGCCCTCTCAGGCTAACCCGACAAAGCGGGATGTCTCACCCAAGGCTGGCAGAGAGGGGACGGCCGGAGACATCCTTCAGTACGCCCTCACCACCGAGACCCGCACTGACGGCCTTGGCGAGTACACCACCGTCACCGCCGTCACCCCCGCCTCCGCATCCAAGATCGGCGCGGGCGTCACCACCACCGACTTCCCGACCGTCGGCTCGGACGGAGACGTGACCGGCGACGGCGTGCCCGACCTGTGGGCCCTCGACAGCTCCGGCAACCTGCACGCCTGGCCTGGCGCTGTGACCGGCAAGGTCGTGACCGGCTTCAACGGCGACCACTACCGCGGCAACACCCAGGCCCCGCAGGCCCAGTGGAAGCTCCAGGGTGACACCACCGCCAACCCCGTCAGCTACAACGCGGCCCCGAGCAACCTCACCTTCGCCGACGACACCGTCGACGGCCGTGCCACCAAGGTCGCCGTCTTCAACGGCAGCACCTCCTCCGCCACCACCGACAAGCCCGTCGTCGACACCCGCCAGAGCTTCACCGTCAGCACCTGGGCCAAGTCCACCGGCACCGGCCAGATCATCGCCAGCCAGAACACCACTCGTGCCAGCAGCTTCATCCTCTGGAGCGAAGGCAACGGCGGCGCCTGGCGCTTCGCCCTCGCCTACGCCGACGACAACAACTGGCCGTACGACTACACCGCCGTCACCAACAGCGCCGCCCTCGTGAAGAGCGACGCCTGGACCCAGCTCACCGCCAGCTACAACGCTACGACCGGCCAGATGAGCCTCTACGTCAACGGCACACTCGCCGGCAGCGCCTACCACAACGCGGCCACCAGCCCCGCCCCCAGCGGCGGCCTGGTCCTCGGCCGCTTCCAACACCAGGGCCAGCAGACCACCAGCTTCAACGGCCGCGTCAGCAACTTCGCCGTCTACAACACCCCCGCCAACCCTCCCGCCACCAGCATGGCCATTCGCCACGCCGCCAGCAGCAACTGCCTCGACGTGCCCAATGACGACACGAGCCGCGGCATCGCCATATGGCCCTGCAACAACGGTCCCGCCCAGAACCTGACCGTCGACTCCACCAACAGCACGGTCAGCCTGCGCGGAATGTGCCTCGACATCACCGGCAGAAGCACCGCCAACGGAGCCGCCGTCGGCCTCTGGACCTGCGCCCCCGGCGCCTCGAACCAGGTCTGGCTTCCCCGCGCCGACGGCAGCCTCTACAACCCCTTCTCCAATCACTGCCTCGACCTGCCCAACAACGACATCACCCCCGGAAGCCGGCTCACTGCCGTCACCTGCAACAACACACCCGCCCAGACCTGGAGCTTCCCTGCCCTGAGGACCCCCATCCTCCCCGTCAACCCCTGACCGATCACGCATGAGACTGGGCCCCCAGCGCACCG
>NZ_JBHVFE010000836.1:0-1454 GCF_042801945.1 Kitasatospora sp. NPDC057542 | reverse complement strand
GCGCGACTCCGGCCAGGCTGGCCAGGTGGTCCGAGCTGCCGTAGCGGCTCATGTCGCCGGCGGTGGCGGCCAGGAACTCGGCGCCCAGCAGTGGGCCGATGCCGGGCATGCTGGCGATCACCTCCGCGAGTCGGTGTTCGCGAAACCGGGCCGCAATGAGCTTGTCGATCTCGGCGATCTGTTCGTTGAGGCCCATCACCTCCTTGGCCAGGGTGTGGACGACCTGCGCGACGATCTTCTCCCCGGAGACGGTGGTGTGCTGGCGCTCGGCCGCCTCCGTGGCGGCCTGGGCCAGGGCCTCGGCGCCGCGGACCTTGCGGTTGCGAAGCCAGGTCGTCAGCCGGGTGCGGCCGGTGCGCCGCAGCGCGGCGGGGGTCTGGTAGCCGGTCAGCAGGATCAGCGGCCCCTGGTTGTCCAGGTCAAGGGATCGTTCCAACGCGGGGAAGATGCCGGTGAGTTGGCCGCGCAGGCGGTTGATCCGGCGGGTGCGGGCGGCGCTCGGGTCTGCCCGCCGTCCGGTGAGTATCCGCAGCTCGACGGCGTGCTCGTCGTCCGGCCGCAGCACCGTGAGGTCGCGGCGCATGCGGGCCTGGTCCGGCGATGACAGTGGCGTCCTTGGCGTCGGTCTTACCACCTCCCCGGTAGCCGGCCGAGGCCCGGTTGACCGCCAGGCCGGGTATGTAGACGAGCCGCTGGCCGTGGCCCAGCAGGATGTTGATCCACAGGGCGGCCATGCCGTCCGCGACGTCCACCGCCCAGACCACGTCCTCGTCCAGCGCGAGAACGTCGGCGAGCAGCGCCGGCAGTTCCGGTTCGTCGTTCAGTACACGACGCGACAACAGTCGCCCGCCCTCGGCGTCCAGCACCACGCAGTGGTGGTGGGTCTTGCCGATGTCCGTGTCCGCCCAGATCCGGGCCACCCGTGCGCGTGTTCACCGCCGTCGAGGAACAGGTCCGCCAAGGCCTCGCCGCTGGCCGCCGGCACCTGGCCGAGGCCGAGATGCAGCGGGCCGCCCGAGCCCGCCGCCGCAGGCACACCGCCCCGTAGACCCGCGCCTTGTGTCCGAGCGTCCGGGAACGGAGCGCAGGCGGCCGGGTCCCGGGGAAGCAGGGCGGTGTTCCGCGGGGCCCGGCCGGTGGGAGGCCAGCCGTGCCGGGGTGGCGTGGCGCGGCTGCTCTGCTCAGCGGCCCGGTAGTGCTGGGGTGGGGCCGCCGTGCCGGGAACGCTCGACCGCGAAAGCCGAAGTGAGAAGTGCTCTGACCTGGGATTTTTCCATCCCCCCTCAAACCACACTGCCCGGGGGCACCGTCATGGGCCAGCACGACGGCCTGTCCAAGGACGGCATCCAGGCCGTCGCCACGATGTACACGTAGCCGGCCGTCCGAGGCCCGGTCCAGCCATTGGTGGAGAAGACCCGCCGTGTCCGCCGTGTTCGCCGGTCACGGTCCTGAAT
>NZ_JBHVFE010000835.1:0-1462 GCF_042801945.1 Kitasatospora sp. NPDC057542 | reverse complement strand
GGCCGGACGGGTGCCCTGCGCGTCCTGCTCCGGCCTTCGTCTGAAGGGCCGGGAAGTCAGGCCCCGGAAGCGGGGGTACGATGGCCGATCCGGCCTCGCCGGGGCCTGCGCTCCGCTAGCCTGCTTTGGGTGACGGAAGCGATGGACGACGCCGCGTGTGGCTCGCGCTACAGCAAGATCGAGGAGGACCTGGCGGTCCTCGGCGAGTCCTTCGGGCTCGGTGAGATCCAGGCGTGCCGCTTCCTGCCCAACGGCCTCATGAACGGTAACTGGCGGCTGGAGACGGCCGAGGGCGCGTTCGCCCTGAAGCGGATCATGGACGTGCCGCTGCCGCTCGCCCGCCGGAACCTGGCGGTCCTGGCGGAGCTGGCCGACGCCGGGGTCCCGGTCGGGCGGCCACTGGCAACCTCCTCCGGCCAGACCGTGGCGGAGGTCGCAGGCCGCGGGTACTGCCTGATCCCCTGGATGGAAGGCGGCCACCAGCCCGGGACGGAGCTCACCCTGGACCAGGCGGGGGACCTCGGTGTCCTGCTCGGCCAGATCCACCGGAGCCTGAACGACGAGCGGACCGCCCGCCTGCTGCCGCCGGGATCGGAGCCTTTGGCAGCCTCGGTGACCACCCCGGGTGCGGCGCACGCCGAGGCTGACCGCTTCCTCGCGGTGATCGCCGCCCTGGAGAGCCCGGCGGCTTTCGACGCCGAGGCGGCCCAGGCGCTGGGCGAGCGCAAGGTGCTGCTCGACAAGTACGGCAGCGAGCGCCCCGCTACCGAGGTGGCGGCCGGTCCGGTGGGCTGGACGCACGGTGACGTGCAGCACCGCAACGTGCTGTGGCGCGACGGCAAGATCGCCGGGGTGATCGATTGGGACCGCATCCGCGTGCGCCCGTTCGGCGAGGAGGTCGCCCGCACCGCCACGGTGCAGTTCGGCGGTGAGGACGGCTTCCTCGACCTGGAGCGGACTGCCGCGTTCGTGGCCGGCTACCGGTCGGTGGTGCCGATCCCGGTGCCGGCCCTGGCGGACGCGGTGGAGCGGCTGTGGTGGAAGCGCATGTCGGACTACTGGCAGCTGGTCTTCCACTACGACCGTGACGACTACTCCTGCGACCACCTGTTCCTGCCCGCTGAGCGCTTCCTGGCCTGGTGGACCGCGCAGCGCGAGGTGGTGCAGGAGGCGTTCGCGGCTATGCCGTGACCGTGCGGACCAGCACGGCGGAGAGGGCCTCGGCGACCTGCTCCATGTAGTCCGGCGCGGGGATCTGCGGCACCTTGAGGACGATCATCTGCCGCATCGCCTTGCGGAAGTTGGGCAGCTCGTCCATGGTCGGCGGCCGGTAGGGGCTGCGGGCCAGGTGCGGCCAGAAACGGGCCGCTAGGGCCTGTGTGATGTTGTGATCAATCAGTGGTCAGCAGGAGATCATCGATCCAGATCATCGAGGCGCGGAGGTGAAGGCCGGCGAGGTAGC
>NZ_JBHVFE010000834.1:0-1462 GCF_042801945.1 Kitasatospora sp. NPDC057542 | reverse complement strand
AGATCTCGCAACACTCGGCGAGGAGCCTGTGGATCAGCTCGTTCCGCTTCGCGCTGGCCATGACCGGCCGTTGGTCGGTAAGAACTGCCGTGCGCTGTCGTTTGAGCGATATCCCGCCGAAGCGGGAGACCAGTGGCTGCCTGTCCTCGCCGCGTGGAACGATGACCTGGAAACAACGGAGCATTCCATCGGCCGTCTTGACGGTGGCTCTGTACTTGCGCGCCGTCTTCGAGACCGTGGACCGGTGTTTCCGAGCCAGCGTCTTCAGCAGGGAGGTCTCCATGACCCACTGGAGCCTGCCCAGGTGATGCACGTCCTGGGCAAGAAGGTAGTACTGGACGAGCCCCCGGTACTCGGCCTGATACTTCGCGACGATCGTGAAGTCCTCATCGTGAAGCAGCATTCCTCGTAACGCTGGTTGGCCCCGGCTCATGTAGAGCGCACATTTCTGCCTGATCACCTGCTTGGGCACGAACAGGCCGATCGCTCCGTTGACCGCCCGACGATTGCGGGTGATCTTCGTATCGGAGTGCTGGGCCCGGATCTCGTAGCCGAGGAAGCGTGCCGCCTGGCTGGTGGCGTGGGTGATCACGGTCTTGGAATCGGACAGTTCCAACTTGAGCTCATCCTGCAGGAACCTCCCGATCCTCGACTTGATCTCCTCGGCTTCGTGCTTCGGTCCGGCGAACCCCAGGAGCCAGTCGTCGGCGTAACGGACATAACGCAGACGCCGATAGTCCGGATCGTTCGGGTCCTGGCTCGGCAAGGAGCGGCGTTGGACTCGAAGTGCCCTCACCTTCTCCTGGTCGCTGTGCCGTGTGGCCTTCTCGATCGCGTACTCGATGGCTTGGTATGCCCGGTTTCGACGCCTCCGCTGTCCCCGGTTGTACTCAGGGAGTAGAGACTGTTCGATGAACTGGTCCAGCTGGTCAAGGTAGATGTTCGAGAGGATCGGCGAGGCAATGCCGCCCTGCGGCGCGCCGCTGAGCGTGGCGTTCCAACGCCAGTCCTCCAGGTATCCGGCCTTGAGCATGTGGCTGATTAGCCGCAGGAAACGTTCATCGTGGATCTTCTCCGCCAGGATCGCGAGCATGATCTCGTGATCCAGGCTGCCGAAGCAGTCGGAGATGTCCCCCTCGATGAACCAGTGCGTCCCCTTCCAGACGTCCACCACCTCGCTGAGCGCGGTGTGGCATCCTCGCTGGGGACGGAATCCGTGGGACCTGTCGGAGAACTGGATGTCGTAGTACGCCTCCAAGAGCAGGCGGACCACTTCGGCTACCAGCTTGTCCGACCAGGCGGGCAGGCCGAGCGGGCGTTTCTTCGCCGATCCCTTCTTCTCGATGTACACCCGTTTGACCGGAGTTCACCGGTAGCGCTCGGCGCGCAACGCGTCGATGATGCTGTCGATTTTCTCCAGTGACATGCCGTCTGCCGTCTCCCCGGTGACCCCCGGCGTCAT
>NZ_JBHVFE010000833.1:0-1464 GCF_042801945.1 Kitasatospora sp. NPDC057542 | reverse complement strand
GCACGAAATCGGGCTCGCGCCCGGGCCGCAGGCCGAGTAGATCAGCGATCGGGCTGCAGGGCCGTCCTGGCATCTGGTACTGATATGTGAAGGCCAATGCTCAATCAGTTCACTTATCTGCACGTCGAGTTCACGAGGCAGGAGCTGCACATCATGAGCATGCTTACGTCCCGCACAGCCGCCCTGGCCACCGCCGTGGCCATGGCCGCCGCCCTGGCCACGGGGGTGGCGCCGTCGGCGGTTGCCGACACCGCCACGGGCCCCACACCCGTACTGCTACCGACCCCGGACAGCACTTACCAGAGCGAGCCGACCGGGGTGAACGCCGACGGCGTCGTCGTCGGGGACGTGACCCTGGGCGACCCGTCCACCGGGCAGCCCCTCACCCACCACGCCGTCCGATGGGACGCGGACCTCACGGACACCCTGCTCGACCCGCTGCCCGGTGACAGCGAGGACCGGGCGATCGGCGTCGACGGCGCCGGCACGGCCGTGGGCACGTCGTGGGCGCCGGGCAGCGGCGCCCCGGTGCACGCGGTGCGCTGGGCGCCCGACGGCACCGCCACCGCCCTCGCCCCGCTGCCCGGAGACCGGAACGCCATCCCCACCGCCGTCAGCCGCACCGGCACCGTCGTCGGATACACGGGCAGCGCCCAGGGCCCGGACCACGCGGTGTCCTGGGCCCCGGACGGCACGGCCACCGCCCTGCCGCCGCTGCCCGGCGACACCGGCAGCAGGGCCCTCGGGGTCAACGGCTCCGGCACGGCCGTCGGCTACTCCTACCGCCCCGGCACCGACGGCACCATCGAGTCCCGCGCCGTGGCCTGGGGCCCGTACGGCAGCGCCGTCGCCCTCACCGGCACGGCGCCCTACCCGTCGACCCAAGCCGATCTGATCAGCGACACCGGCGCCGTGTTCGGAACCGCCCGCGACGCTCACACCGGCACGGTGTACACCTCCCTCACCTGGAACACCGACGGCTCCGTCTCGGACTTCGCGGGCAAGGAGCCGACGGCCGTGAACAGCACGGGTACGGCGGTCGGCCGGTGGAGTCTGTACCTGGCGCCGCAGGGAGTCGCCGTCAGGTGGCGTCCGAACGGCTCGGGAGAAGCCCTCTCCCCGGTGGGCGGGCCGCCCGCGCCCAACAGCATCGCCACCGCGATCAACGACGGCGGCACCGCCGTCGGCTACTTCTGGGGGCAGCCGGACGCCGACGAGTACCGGTACGCGGCCCGCTGGAACCCGGACGGGACCAGCGCCCGGCTGCCGCGGCCGCAGAACGTCGCGAACACCGCCGCGCTGTTCATCGGCAACAACGGCCTCGTCGCAGGCGTCGCGATCGGCCGGGACCAAGCCGGAGGGCCCCGGCACACGGCCATGGTCTGGAAGCCGTAGCCGCAGCGCCCGGGCCCGTGTGATCGACCGGCTCAGTTCTCACTGACGGCCACAGGCATCGGGGTGGGG
>NZ_JBHVFE010000832.1:0-1474 GCF_042801945.1 Kitasatospora sp. NPDC057542 | reverse complement strand
GGGAGTGTCATGAATTAGGTGTCTTCCTCCCCGAAGGAGTCACCTGATGAGCACGATGACGGATCACCTGATCGAGACGGCGGGCGGCGTGTCGCTTGCCGGGGCCGGCGAGGGCGTCGAAGGTGCCGACGTGAAGTCGATGCCAGAATCGCCGAACGGCCTGTCCTACGAGTTGCTCGACGAGCTGTCCGCGTTGGCGGCCGAGAAGGTCGCCGCCGGCGGGCTGCGGCTGATGGGCGAGGGCGGGATCCTGCCCGAACTGGCCCAGCACCTCATGCAGGCCGCGCTGGAGGCCGAGATGGACCGGCACCTGGCCGCCGAGGCGGGCCGGGCCGGCGGACGCGGGTCGCGTTCGGGCGGCAACACCCGCAACGGCTACCGGAGTAAGAAGGTCATGACCGAGGTCGGGCCGGTGACGGTACAGGTGCCCAGGGACCGGCTGGGCACCTTCAGCCCCGGGCTGCTGCCGAAATACGCCCGCCGCACCGGCGCGCTGGACGACCTTGTGCTGTCGCTGACGGCGAAGGGCCTGACCTCCGGTGAGATCGTCGCCCACCTGGCCGAGGTGTACGGGATGACGACTACCAAGGAGACCGTCTCCACGATCACTGACAAGGCCCTGGAGTCGATGGCCGAATGGCGAACCCGGCCCCTGGACCCGGTCTACCCGGTGGTCTTCATCGACGCCGTGCACGTCCGCATCCGTGACGGGCACGTGGCCAACCGGCCCGTCTACGTCGCCGTCGCGGTCACCTGCGACGGCTACCGGGAGATCCTGGGCCTGTGGGCCGGCGACGGCGGCGAGGGCGCGAAGTACTGGCAGACCGTGCTGACCGAGATCCGCAACCGGGGCGTGAAGGACATCCTGATGCTGGTCTGCGACGGCCTGACCGCCCTGCCCGACGCCGTCAACGCCGTCTGGCCCCAGACTGTCGTGCAGACCTGCATCGTCCACTTGATCAGGAACAGCCTGCGCTACACCTCCCGCCGGGACTGGGCCGAGGTCGCCCGCGACCTCAAGCCCGTCTACACCGCGGTCAACGAAGCCCAGGCCCGCCAACGCCTGACCGAGTTCGGCGGGAAATGGAACAGCCGCTACCCGTCGATCACAGGAATCTGGGAGCGGGCCTGGAACGAGTTCGTGCCCTTCCTCGGCTTCCCGGACGCCATCCGCCAGGTCGTCTACACCACCAACGCGATCGAGAGCCTGAACGCCCGCTACCGGCGGGCCGCCCAGGCATGCGGCCACTTCCCGAACGAGACCGCCGCCCTCAAACGCCTCTACCTGGCCACCCTCGCCCTGGACCCGACCGGCCGCGGCCGTCAACGCTGGAACAACCGCTGGAAGTCCGCCTTGAACGAGTTCGACCTGCTCTTCGACGGCCGCCTTACCGCCGGACGAGTGTAGGCCGATCAGCCCACCGAAGAACCTGTAAGCCAATCAGACGAACCACACCTAATTCCTGATAGACCC
>NZ_JBHVFE010000831.1:0-1484 GCF_042801945.1 Kitasatospora sp. NPDC057542 | reverse complement strand
GGGGAGTACCCCGTGTACTCCGGGGCGACGTGTTCCCCGGCTATGGTGCGGCGGCCGGGATCATCGGTTGGGTTCCGAGCAGTGGTGATGGAGGACGGGACAGTGGGACGACTCTTCGGTACGGACGGCGTACGCGGGGTGGCCAACGAGGGCCTGACGGCGGAGCTGGCGCTCGGCCTGTCGGTCGCGGCGGCCCATGTGCTCGGCGAGGCCGGAGCCTTCGACGGCCACCGGCCGGTCGCGGTGGTCGGCCGTGACCCGCGTGCCTCGGGCGAGTTCCTGGAGGCCGCCGTCATCGCCGGTCTGGCGAGCGCCGGCGTCGACGTCCTGCGGGTCGGCGTCCTGCCCACCCCGGCCGTGGCGTACCTCACCGGCGCGCTCGGCGCCGACTTCGGCGTGATGCTGTCCGCCAGCCACAACGCCATGCCGGACAACGGCATCAAGTTCCTCGCCCGCGGCGGCCACAAGCTGGACGACCGGATCGAGGACGCGATCGAGGCCCACTACCGCAAGCACACGCTCGGCGACGAGGACTGGAACCGTCCGACCGGCGCGGCCGTCGGCCGGGTGCGCGAGTACACCGAGGGCTTCGACAGGTACGTCGCCCACCTGATCGGCGTGCTGCCCAACCGCCTGGACGGCATCAAGGTCGTCATCGACGGCGCCCACGGCGCGGCCGCCTACGTCGCCCCCGAGGCCTTCGCCCGGGCCGGCGCCGAGGTGGTCCACACCCTGGGGGCCGAGCCCACCGGCCTCAACATCAACGACGGCGTCGGCTCCACCCACCTGGACCGGCTGCGCGCCGCGATGAAGGAGCACCGGGCGGACCTGGGCATCGCCCTGGACGGCGACGCCGACCGCTGCCTGGCCGCCGACGCCGAGGGCAACGAGGTGGACGGCGACCAGATCATCGCCATCCTCGCGGTCGCCATGAAGGAGGCCGGCACCCTGCGCCGCAACACCGTGGTGGCCACCGTGATGTCCAACCTCGGCTTCAAGCTGGCGATGGAGCGCGAGGGCGTCGAGCTGGTGGAGACCGCCGTCGGCGACCGCTACGTGCTGGAGGCGATGAAGGAGCACGGCTTCGCGCTGGGCGGCGAGCAGTCCGGCCACGTGATCCTGCTGGACCACGCCACCACCGGTGACGGCACCCTGACCGGCCTGATGCTGGGCGCCCGGCTGGCCGCCACCAAGCAGCCGCTGGCCGACCTGGCCGCCGTGATGACCCGGCTGCCGCAGGTGCTGATCAACGTCAAGGGCGTCGACAAGTCCCGGGTGAGGACCAGCACCGAGCTGGCCGCCGCGGTCGCCGCGGCCGAGGCCGAGCTGGGCTCCACCGGCCGGGTGCTGCTGCGCCCGTCGGGCACCGAGCCGCTGGTCCGGGTGATGGTCGAGGCCGCCGACCCGGCGCAGGCCGAGACGGTCGCCCAGCGGCTGGCCGAGGCGGTGCGCACCCACCTGGGCTGAGCCCCGGACACGTCCAA
>NZ_JBHVFE010000830.1:0-1487 GCF_042801945.1 Kitasatospora sp. NPDC057542 | reverse complement strand
CGGCCGGGGTAGGGACGCGGTGCGTGCGGGAGACCGCAAGCACGTAGCCGAGCCCGCGCCTTTCCAGGGCCGCGCGCAGGTGCGGGTTGTCGCCGCAGACCTCGTCGCCGGCCGCCCACGCGGCCGGGGCACCGGAGTCCAGGGCGCGTTCGATCATCTGCCAAGCCAGCTGCGGCTTGGTCGAGAAGCCGATGTCGTCGGGCACGGCTGCCCGCTCGCAGCGGTCCCGGTCGCCGGTCCAGGACTTGGGCAGGTAGAGGGCACGGTCGATGGCGGCGTGGCCGTGCCGGGAGGTGTAGGTGAGGTAGACCGCGACCTGGGAGTTCTCGATCCGGCCCGCGGTACCGGTGTACTGGCGCTGGACGCCGACGGTCTGCGTGCCCTTCTTCAGGTCTCCGGTCTCGTCGACGACGAGCACCGCCTGGTGGTCCGCCAGGTGCTCCAGGACGAACTCGCGCAGGTCATCGCGGACCCGGTCGGCGTCCCACTTGGCGCGGCCGAGCAGATGCTGCAAGCCGTCCGGGGTGGCGTCACCGGTGTGCTCGGCAATGGTCCAGCAGTTCTTGCGCGGCAGGTCCGAGAGCAATCCGAGGACCAACTGCCGCACCCGGCGGCGGGGTTCGACCCGGGAGAACCGGCCGGCTATCCGGCCCATCAGGCCCTCGAACGCCTCTTGCCATCGAGCAGGGTCTACGCTGTGACCTGCGGCCACCGCATGATCTTCAATCTTCACACACCGATGATCAAGGTGGCCGCAGCCATCCCGCAGCCGGTCCACCGGCAAGATCACGGTCTATGACTGGAGTGCCAGGTCGCGCTGATACCAGGTGCCTGGCTTACCGCTGAGGTCGGCCGGGTCTGCCGGGCCGACCGGGACGAACCCGGCCTTGGTCAGCACCTTCTGGGACGCGGCATTGGCGTGAGCGGTGGCTGCCCGCAGTGTGCGCAGCCCGTGCCGCGCCCTCGCCAGCCGGCACAACTCCCGGACGGTCGCGGTTGCTACGCCGCGGCCGGCGACGTGCTGCGCGACCCGGTAGCCGAGGTTGGCAGTGCCGTCCTCCAAGTCGTACAGGTTGAACCGGCCCAGAACCGAGCCATCCTCGGCGACCAGCACGTAGAAGGCGCAGATGCCGGCCTCTTGCTCAGCCAGCAAGGCGCTGTACCGGTCGGCGAACTGGTCGTAGAACTCGTCGCCCCGGTCGGGAACCGAGGCAGCGAAGTAGGCACGGTTCGCCAGCTCGAATGCCAGGACCGCCGGGGCATGGCCAGCATCCAGCTGCTTCAGCTCGGGCACGGCGCAACTCTACCCAGACGGCGCGCCGAGACCACCTGATTTTCCATCAGCGGCAGACAGCCCCAAGACCATGGCACATCACGATCTACAGCTGGAGTACTAGTGTCCTGCGCCAGAGATTCGTCGGCAGAATCGGGCGAGGGAGTCGAGGATCTCCTCTGCGGTTTTGGTCCAGGTGAACGGTGTGGGGTTG
>NZ_JBHVFE010000829.1:0-1503 GCF_042801945.1 Kitasatospora sp. NPDC057542 | reverse complement strand
CCCACTTGTGATCACTTTCGATGGTCTCCAGCCGGGACGGCGCCGCGTACGTGATGATCAATGCCTGTGACCGACGTGGATGCCGAGGAAGTCCTGTTCCCGGACCTGGACGGCCTGGAGATAGCGAACATCGAGATCGGCGGCGACGCCGTGACCGTCGCTGCCCGCGCGTGTGTACCCGAGGTGCCCTGCCCGGCCTGCGGAGCCAGATCACGCCGGGTCCACAGCCGCTATGAGCGCCGGTTGGCCGACTCGGCAGTCGGTGGCCGACGGATGGTCGTGAAGCTGCAGGTTCGACGCTTCCGCTGCCAGGTGACGTCGTGTCCCCGGACGACATTCGTCGAACAGGTCGCTGGACTCACCTTCCGCCACGGGCGGCGGAGCCTGCGGTTACACACGATCCTGCAGGCGGTGGCGCTGATGCTGGCCGGCCGAGCCGGCGCCCGCCTGTCTGATGTGATCAGCTCGAAGGTCAGCCGCTCGACCCTGTTGCGACTGATCCGCGCGATGCCCGACCCGCAGGCAACCACACCACGAGTACTCGGAGTTGACGACTTCGCCCTGCGCAAGGGGCACGTCTACGGGACCGTGCTGATCAACATCGAGACCCGCCGTCCCGTCGACCTGCTGCCCGACCGAGAGGCCGCCACCCTCGCCCGCTGGCTGACCGAGCACCCCGGAGTCGAGGTCATCTGCCGCGACCGCGCCACCGGCTACGCCGAAGGCGCCCGCCTCGGCGCACCGAACGCGGTCCAAGTCGCAGACCGCTGGCACCTGTTCCACAACCTCACCGAAGCCGTGGAACGCTGCGTCACGCGACACTCCACCCAACTGCGCGAACCCGCCCACGTCCCCACCCCCGAGGAATCCGCGGCGGCCCTCGCCGAACTGGAGAAGATCACCACGACAGCGAAAGCGGACCGGGGCGCCCACCGTTATGCGGACCGGACCCGCGAGCGGCACGACGCCGTGCACACCCTCCTCGACCAGGGGCTGTCCCGGCGGGAGATCAGCCGCCGACTGGGCCTGGCCCGCGGCACAGTGCGCAGGTTCGCCCACGCCGAAGCCCCCGAAGAACTCGTCGTAGGCAAGTGGCAGGGCCGCGCCAGCGTCCTGGACGACTACAAGCCCTACCTCCACCAGCGATGGCAGGAAGGCTGCACCACCGCGAAGACGCTCTTCGACGAGATCAAGGCCGTCGGCTACACCGGCGGCCTGACGATCTTGCGCGACTACCTGTGGCCCCTGCGATCCGGCGCCCCACCGCAGGACCGCTTCACCCGGCCACCCTCGGTCCGCGACGTGACCTCCTGGATCACCCGCCACCCCGACAGCCTCACCGCCGACGAGACCCTCAAGCTCAAGGGCGTCCTCGCCCGCTGCCCACAGCTCGACACCACCGCCGACCACTCCGGGCCTTCGCCGAGATGATGACCGCCCGCACCGGCCGCGACCAGCTGGCCGGCTGGATCGAGGAGGTGAAAGCCTCCGACCTGCCCGAGT
>NZ_JBHVFE010000828.1:0-1509 GCF_042801945.1 Kitasatospora sp. NPDC057542 | reverse complement strand
GCGGAAGACCCTCGCCCACGTCACTCGCGACCGACCGTCTCGCCGCAGCGACATCCCGTACCCGCACATCCCGCGGTCGACGCGCTCCGGCTCCCGACGTGTTCCCCACACCATCGCCAACAACCAGGCCCGCCGGCGCCGGTCCGCCACCCGCGTGGCAGCGACACATCTCGCACGACCCGCGCCAATGCGGCAATTCATGTCCACAACAAGCAGGAGGTTCCATCATGGTGGCAGTTGTCTTCGGCGCTCGCGGTAACGTCGGTCGTCATGTGGTCGATGGCCTGCTGGTCGCCGGTGAGCAGGTCAGAGCAGTCAGCAGGACCCCAGCCGCGGGCTTGACGCCTGGGTGCGAAGCAGTCGTCGCCGACCTGGAGCGTCCCGAGACGCTGCCCGCAGCGCTCGACGGTGCCGACAAGGTGTTCCTGTACGGAATGCTCGACCCCCAGAAGCCCTACGACATCGAGAAGGTCGCTGCGGCGGCCGCAGCCGCGGGGATCCGGCAGGTGGTTCTGCTCTCGTCGGTGTCCGTCGTCCCGGACCCCGACGCCGACCACCCGGTCGCCCGCCTGAACCGCACGATCGAGCAGGCCGTCCAACGGTCCGGCATGGACTGGACGTTCCTCAGGCCGGGGACATTCGCGGCCAACACCCGCACCTGGTGGGCCGAATCGATCCGCACTGACAACGTCGTCCGCCTTCCCTATCCGCTCGCACAGTCGGCACCGGTGCACGAGAAGGACATCGCGGCGCTGGCGGTGACCGCCCTGACCGAACCGGGCCACTCGCACCAGGCCTACACCATCTACGGGGCCGAGTCCCTGACCCTGCAACGCCAGGTCGAGCACATCGGCGAGGCCATCGGCCGTCATATCCGGGTTGAACACATCTCCGCCGAGCAGGCTCGCGCGGAAGTCGCCAGAACGATGCATCCGGTCGTGGCCGAGGCGATCGTGAGTCAGTGGGCCGCCGCCGACGGCGTCGTGGCCGTGACCTCCGTCATCGCCGAAAAGATCACCGGCGCTCCGGCACACACCTACGCCCAGTGGGCCGTCGACCACGCCGACGACTTCCGCTGAGCTTGTCGTGCCGACCAGCCACACGGGGCCCGGTCTGCTCGGCACCCTGGTTTCCGCCGCCCTGGCCACAGTGGTGGAACGCGCAGAGGCGCACCCACCCGGCCATGTCTTCACGGGACGCCCAGAACGGGGTTGACTGTGTCAATCTTCGTACTGAGATACAAAGCCACGGCCGGCCGCGGGGACGGCCGTGTTGGCTACCGGAGCTTGCCGGCACCGTCCGAGTTCCGGGAGAGCTGGGTCTCGATGCGCTGAAGGGCGGAGATGACCGTGGCGATCTCGTCGGCATCGGTGACAGTGCCGTCGAGCAGGCGACTCCAGGCCTCCCGCAGCCGTCTCAGGTCTTCCAGGGCCTCCCGGACACCGGACCCTCCGGAGTCTCGTCGCGGCGTTCGGGGTCGCTGAACTCCCGGACGAACAGCTCGATGCT
>NZ_JBHVFE010000827.1:0-1521 GCF_042801945.1 Kitasatospora sp. NPDC057542 | reverse complement strand
CCCTCTCTGCCAGCCTTGGGTGAGACATCCCGCTTTGTCGGGTTAGCCTGAGAGGGCCCGAGTAGGAGTTCCACCCCTGATGACCAGCACCAACCCGTCTGCGCCCCACCCGGCCCCCAGGCCGAAGCGCCGAACGTTCAGCCCCGAGTACAAGCTGCGGATCGTGGCCGAGTACGACGCCGCGCCCGAAGGCGAGAAGGGCGCGGTCCTGCGCCGTGAGCGCCTCTACCACTCGCACGTCACCGAGTGGCGGGCCGCGCGCGATGCCGGGGCTCTGGAGAAGTTGGTCGACCGGCGCACGAGCCCGGCCCGTCCGAAGAAGTCCGCCACCGAGGTCGAGAACGAGAAGCTGCGCCGCCAGGTGGAACGGTTGGAGAAGGAACTGGCCAGGAACAAAGCCGCGCTGGAGGTGCTGGGAAAAGCGTCGGCGCTCTTGGAAATGATCTCCGAGAGCGCGGACTGACACACGCCGCCGACCCCGTCGTGGACGAGGCGTTCACCGGCATCGAGCAGAAGTTGGGCATCACGGCCGCATGCCGGCTGACCGGCCGCTCCAGGGCCACCCACTACCGCAGGCTGAAGCCGCCGCCCGCGCGCGAGCCCAGAAGGCCACAGCTCCAGCCGTCGGCCCTGAAACCCGAAGAGCGGGCAGCGGTCCTGGAGTTGATGAACAACGCCGAGTACGCCGAACTGCCTCCCGCGCAGATCTGGGCCCGCGAGCTGGACGCCGGGCGCTACCACTGCTCGGTCTCTACGATGTACCGCATCCTGCGCGAACGCGGGCAGTGCGGTGAGCGACGCCGCCAGGCCACCCACCCGGCCAAGACGGTGCCCGAACTGGTCGCCACCGCACCCTCTCAGGTGTTCACCTGGGACATCACCAAGGCAGCCGGCCCTGGGAAGGGCATCTGGTACCACGCCTACGTCATCATCGACATCTTCAGCCGCTACATCGTCGGCCACACCGTCGAACTGGCCGAATCGGCCGAACGGGCCGAGGAGTTGATCCGCGAGGCCATCGAGCGCAACGGCATCGTGCCCGAGACCGTGCACGCCGACCGCGGCACCTCGATGACCTCAAAGAAGGTCTCCCAACTGCTGATCGACCTTGGTGTCACCCGAAGCCACTCCAGGCCCAAGGTCTCCAACGACAATCCGTACAGCGAGGCCCAGTTCAAGACCACCAAGTACATGGCCGACTTCCCACAGCGGTTCGATTCCCTGGCCCATGCCCGGGAATGGTTCGACGCTTTCATCTCGTACTACAACCACGAGCACCGGCATTCGGGAATCGGCCTTCACACACCTGCCAGCGTGCACTTCGGCACCGCCGAGGAGGTCCGCGAGCAGCGGGCCGTCACCCTCGCCGAGGCATACGCCCGGCATCCCGAACGCTTCGGCCGTCGTCCCCGACCGCCCGAGATACCGCAGACGGCCTGGATCAATGACCCGGCCAAGCGCAGGGAACCCGCACCACAAACCTCATAGCGTCACGACTGTCTCACTGGACTTGAAATCTTC
>NZ_JBHVFE010000826.1:0-1536 GCF_042801945.1 Kitasatospora sp. NPDC057542 | reverse complement strand
GGCGCGGACACCGCGGCCGGGCAGCCGCTGGTGTGCGACGTGCTGGTCGCGGCGGACCTGCTGGAGCAGTGCCTGCGCCCGCTGTCCGCACCCTGGTACGGCACCGGCCCCGGCGGCCTCGGCGCGGCAGACCTGTGCCACGTGGTCGGCGGCGGCCCGGCCGCGCTGCCCGCCCTGGTGGCCCGGCACCTGCACGGGGTGCCGTTCGTGGTGACCGAGCACGGCCCGCACCTGCGCGAGCAGTACCTCGGCTACCGCGAGGCGCCGTACCGGTGGCCGGTCCGGGCCCTGCTGCTGTCCTTCTTCCGGGCGCTCACCGAGGAGACCTGCCGGCAGGCCGCGATACTCACCCCCGGCAGCGCCCACGACCAGCAGTGGCAGCGCCGCTGCGGGGCCGACCCGGCCCGCACCCGGGTGGTGTACGAGGGCACGCCGGCGGTCGACCGCCCGGCCGCCGGGCCGGAGCCCGCGGCGCCGGTCCTGGTGTGGGCGGGCGCGCTGGAGCCGGGGCGGGACCCGGAGCTCGCGCTGCACGCCTTCGCCCGGGTCCGCGCCGCACTGCCCGCCGCCCGGCTGGTGGTGTACGGCGAGGAGGCGGCGCCCGGCTACCGGGCGCACTGCGCGGCGGTGGCCGAACGGTTGGGGGTGGCCGGGGCGGTGGACTTCGCCGGGCGGCCCGGCTCGCTCGCCGGGGTCTGGGAGTCGGGCACGGTGGCGGTCTTCTCGGGGCTCTCCCAGCGCAGCCCCCGGCTGCTCGCGGACGCGATGCTCAGCGGCCGGGCGGTGGTCTCCACCGACGTCGGGGTGGCCCGCGAGGTGGTCGGGCCGACCGGGCTGCTGGTGCCCGCCCGCGATCCGCGCGCTCTGGCCGGCGCCTGCCTGGCGCTGCTGCGGGACGAGGAGCGGCGGGGCCGGCTCGGGCTGGCCGGGCGGCTGAGGGCGCAGGAACGCTTCGCCGTGGAGCCGGTGATCGGTGCCTTCCGGGAGATCTACCTGGAGCTGGTCTCGCAGTACCCGGCCTTTCCCGGCGGAGGGGGCGGCGGCGAGGGCGGGCCGACGCCGCGCCCGTTCGCCCGCCCCGCCGAGTGCTGGCTGGCCGACGGTCCGCGCGGCGGCGCGCAGGAGGCTCCGGCGGACGGTGGCGGCTCCGGCGACGAGCTGTGCGGCGGCACCGTCCGGACCGGGGTGCGGGAGCCGGCCGGGCAGCGGCCGGCCGAACTCGCGGAGGCCGTCTGATGTCCGGCGCCACCCTGCTCGGCAGCAGCGCGGACCCGGTGCGCGAGGTGATGACCGAGCACCGGGAGCTGTGCGAGCGCGCCGTCGACCCGCTGGAGATCGCCGCCGGGCTGGAGGAGGCCGGGCTCGGCCCGGACACCGCCGCCCGCTGCCGGCACGCCGACCTGTTCTCGCTGGCCGAGGAGCTGTACGCCCGGGTGCCCCGCCGGCCGCCGGTGCCCGGGCCGGTGGAGCCGCACCCGCGCGGGGCCGCCGCCCGGGCCGCGCCGGCCGCCGCCGCCGCGCTGGCCGCGCTGCCCT
>NZ_JBHVFE010000825.1:0-1546 GCF_042801945.1 Kitasatospora sp. NPDC057542 | reverse complement strand
GGTCGAACTCGACCCGGCCGTCGGGGAACTGCCCCCCAACGGTTTCACCAGTGACGACCTGCGGCCGGTCCCGGTGGCGCGGCGCACCTGGACCACGTACAACTTCCTCGCGCTCTGGGTCGGCATGGCCCACAACATCCCCTCCTGGACCCTGGCTTCGGGCCTGGTCGCGCTCGGCATGGACTGGAAGCAGGCGGTGCTGACCATCGCGCTCGCCAACCTCGTCGTGCTGGTTCCGATGCTGCTCACCGGGCACGCCGGCACCAAGTACGGCATCCCGTTCCCGGTCTTCGCCCGCGCTGCCTTCGGGCTGCGCGGCGCCAACCTGCCCGCCCTGCTGAGGGCGGCGGTGGCCTGTGCCTGGTTCGGCATCCAGACCTGGATCGGCGGCGAGGGCATCTTCCTGCTGGCGGGCAAGCTGTTCGGCGAATCCTGGCGTACGGCGGGGGAGTTCGGCGGCTACCCGTGGACGCAGTGGCTCTCGTTCCTGCTGTTCTGGCTGATCGAGATGGCCGTCATCGCGCGGGGGATGGAGGCACTGCGACGGTTCGAGAACTGGGCGGCGCCGTTCGTCATCGTCGGTGCGCTCGCGCTGCTGGCGTGGATCACCGTCAAGGCGGGCGGGTTCGGGCCGCTGCTCGACCAGCCCTCCAGGCTGGGGTGGGGCGGCGGCTTCTGGAAGGTCTTCTTCCCGGCGCTGATGGGCATGATCGGGTTCTGGTCCACGCTCTCGCTGAACATCCCCGACTTCACCCGCTTCGGCGGCAGCCAGCGGGCCCAGATCCGCGGGCAGGCGCTCGGCCTGCCGACCACGATGACGTTCTTCGCGTTCCTGTCCGTGCTGGTCACCTCGGGCTCCGAAGCGGTCTACGGGGTGCCGGTGTGGGACCCGATCCAGCTGGCAGCCAGGATGGAGAACCCGGTCGGCATCCTGTTCGCACTGCTGACCGTGCTGGTCGCGACGCTGTCGGTGAACATCGCCGCCAACGTCGTCTCGCCCGCCTACGACCTCGCCAACCTGCTGCCGCGCCTCGTCACCTTCCGCACCGGGGCGCTGGTCGCGGGGGTGGTCGGGATCGTGATCTTCCCGTGGCGGCTGATCTCCGACCCGCACGTGTACATCTACACCTGGCTGGGCGTGGTCGGCGGCCTGCTCGGCACGGTCGGCGGAGTGCTGATCGCGGACTACTGGGCGCTGCGGCGCACCCGCCTCCGGCTCGCCGAGCTGTACCGGCCGGGAGGGGCGTACTGGTACACGGCGGGCTGGAACTGGCGGGCCGTCACGGCGCTGCTGGTGGGTGGCGTGCTGGCCGTCGGGGGCTCGTACTCCACCCTCGACGCCGGCGGCGCGAAGCAGGGCCCGTTCCCGGCGGACGGCCTGATCCCCGTCCTCAAGCCGCTCGCCGACTATGGCTGGGCCGTCGGGCTGACGGCGGCGGCCGTGGTGTACCTGGGGCTGAGCGGGGTGTTCGGGAGGGGCGCTGCGGAGGAGGGGGAGGGCTGACGGCGAACAGCGAACAGCTGACAGATTTCGAAATCTGTCAGC
>NZ_JBHVFE010000824.1:0-1558 GCF_042801945.1 Kitasatospora sp. NPDC057542 | reverse complement strand
GGAATCCCCTCCGGCGGGGCCCGCTGCCTGTCCGGCGCCCCGGCCGGCCCCGCCCCCGCGGCGGGGCCCCGGCCGGCCTCGCGCCGGTACCCCGGGTCGGCCGCCGGGCCGTTCGCTGACGGCGAACGGGCGGGGCCGCGGCCGCCCGCCTCATCCGTTCGGCCGAGCGGCCGTAAACGAATGCGAGGATGTGGCCTGCTGCGCCCGCCGCGCGGCGCGGTCGCGTCAGAAAGGTCCCGCTCATGGCCATCGAGGTCGGCACCCAGGCTCCGGACTTCGAGCTCAACAACCAGCACGGCGAGGCCGTCCGGCTCTCCGACTTCCGCGGCGGCAGGAACGTCGTCCTGGTCTTCTACCCGTTCGCCTTCACCGGTGTCTGCACCGGCGAGCTGGGCGCGATCCAGCGGGAGCTGGCGGGCCTGCAGAACGACACCGTGCAGGTGATCGGCCTCTCCTGCGACTCGCAGTTCTCCCAGCGGGTCTTCGCCGACCGGGAGGCGCTGGAGTTCCCGCTGCTGGCCGACTTCTGGCCGCACGGCGAGGTCGCCCGGGCCTACGGCGTCCTCGACGAGGAGCGGGGCTGCCCGCTGCGCGGCACCTTCGTGATCGACACCGCGGGCACGGTGCGCTGGAGCGTCGTCAACGGCCTTCCGGACGCCCGGGACGAGCAGGAGTACCTGAAGGTCCTCGCAGCGCTCTGAGACCCCCGCCCGGGGCCTTGAGTGGCGGGGGCACACCCTCGCGGCACCCGCCGGCCGAGTGCCGTGAGGCCGTGTCCGGCCTGATCAGGGGTGCGGACGGGAACCCCGTACTACGCTCTGGCCGTTGGCGGGGTGGGGCGCGGGAGCCGATGGGCCTCCCGCCGCCCGGGACCGCACCACCGGGGGCACCACTGGACGTGCCTCCCGATTCTTGGAGGACTAGTGGGAGTCAGCCTCAGCAAGGGCGGCAACGTCTCGCTCACCAAGGAGGCACCGGGCCTCACGGCCGTGGTCGTCGGCCTGGGCTGGGACGTCCGGACCACCACCGGTGCGGACTTCGACCTGGACGCCAGCGCCCTGCTGTGCAACGCCCAGGGCAAGGTCGCCTCGGACGGCAACTTCGTGTTCTTCAACAACCTGAAGAGCCCGGACGGCTCGGTCGAGCACACCGGCGACAACCTGACCGGTGAGGGCGAGGGCGACGACGAGGCGATCAAGGTCAACCTGGCCGGCGTGCCGACGGACGTGGAGAAGATCGTCTTCCCGGTGTCGATCTACGACGCCGAGACCCGCGGCCAGAACTTCGGCCAGGTGCGCAACGCGTTCATCCGCGTGGTGAACCAGGCCGACAACTCGGAGCTGGCCCGCTACGACCTCTCCGAGGACGCCTCCACCGAGACCGCGATGGTCTTCGGCGAGCTGTACCGCAACGGCAGCGAGTGGAAGTTCCGCGCCATCGGCCAGGGCTACGCCTCGGGCCTGCGCGGCATCGCGCAGGACTTCGGCGTCAACGTCTGAGCCCACGCCGGCGCCCTGCGGCGCGGGCTTCGCGCCGTTCTCCCGGGGCGGCCCCGGAC
>NZ_JBHVFE010000823.1:0-1571 GCF_042801945.1 Kitasatospora sp. NPDC057542 | reverse complement strand
GCGCCGCGCACGCCGCAGGAGCAGATCCTGTGCGAGCTGTTCGCCGAGGTGCTGGGCCGGGCCCGGGTCGGCGTCGAGGAGGACTTCTTCGACCTGGGCGGGCACTCCCTGCTCGCCACCCGGCTGGTCGCGCGGGTGCGCTCGGTGCTCGGCGTGGAGCTCGGGCTGCGCGCGCTCTTCCAGGCGCCCACGGTGGCGGGTCTGGCCGAGGCGCTGGCCGGGGCCGGCCAGGCCCGCCCGGCGCTGACCGCACAGGAGCGCCCGGAGGCAGTGCCGCTGTCCTTCGCCCAGCGTCGGCTCTGGTTCCTGCACCGCATGGACGGCACCGCTGCGACGTACCACATCCCGCTGGCGCTCCAGCTGACCGGGACGCTCGACCGGGCGTCGCTGGAGGAGGCACTGGCCGACGTGGTGGCCCGGCACGAGAGCCTGCGGACGGTGTTCCCGGAGGTCGACGGCGTCCCGTGCCAACGTGTCCTGGATTCGGCCGAGGCCCGGCCCCGGGCCCGGCTGACCGCGGTGTCCCGGGCCGAACTGCCGGATCGGATGGCCGAGTTCGCCCGGAAGCCCTTCGACCTGGCTGCGGAACCACCGCTGCGGGCGGAGCTGTTCGCGGTCGCACCGGACGAGCACGTGCTGCTGCTGGTGATGCACCACATCGCCGGGGACGGCTGGTCCACCGGTCCACTGGCCCGCGACCTGGCCGAGGCGTACGCCGCCCGGAGCGAGGGCCGCACGCCGACCTGGGCGGATCTGCCGGTGCAGTACACCGACTACACCCTGTGGCAGCGCGACCTGCTCGGTGACGCCGCCGACCCCCGGAGCCGCTTCGCCGAGCAGCTCGACTACTGGAAGCGGCAGCTGTCCGACCTGCCGGAGCTGCTCCAACTGCCCGCCGACCGGCCACGGCCGGCCGTGGCCGGATGGCATGGGGACCATGTCGGCCTGGAGCTTTCGCCGGAACTGCACGCGGCTCTGGTGGAGTTGGCGCGTCATACCGGCACCAGTCTGTTCATGGTGCTGCAGGCGGGCCTGGCGGCGCTGTACACCCGGCTGGGCGCGGGGACGGACATTCCGATCGGCAGCCCGATCGCGGGGCGCACGGATGAGGCGCTGGACGATCTGGTCGGGTTCTTCGTCAACACGCTGGTGCTGCGGACGGACACGAGTGGGGATCCGAGTTTCGCGGAGCTGTTGGGGCGGGTGCGGGAGACGGCTCTGTCGGCTTACGCGCACCAGGACGTGCCGTTCGAGCACCTGGTGGAGGTGTTGAACCCGTCCCGGTCGCTGTCGCACCACCCGCTGTTCCAGACGATTCTTGCCGTGCAGAACGCGCCGATGGGCCGGTTCTCGCTTCCCGGCCTGGAGGTCGCCACCTACGCGGTGGCCACCGGAACCGCCAAGTTCGACCTCGGGGTGAGCCTCGTCGAACAGTTCGGTCCGGACGGGAGTCCGGCCGGGGTCGTTGGTGCGGCGGAGTACGCCACTGACCTGTTCGAGCGGTCGACGGTCGAGGCCCTCGTCCGGCGCTGGACGCTTCTGCTGGAGGCGGTCGCCGCCGATCCGGACCG
>NZ_JBHVFE010000822.1:0-1584 GCF_042801945.1 Kitasatospora sp. NPDC057542 | reverse complement strand
GTGGAGGCGTCGGCTCAGGCTCGCCTTGAGAATCCCGCCTGTGCGGGCCTGCGCGAGACCGCCGGAGCGTACCTGCGGCACCGGTGGCAACGCCGGCCCGGGCGCGCGGGTTCAACCGCGCGGGTCAAAGTCCCGGCAAATCTCACGGACCTCCACCCCGACCCCCCACCCGGGGCCCGTCGGCACCCCCGCGCCCACGGGCCCACAGGGGTGTCTCAGGGGTGCGGCGCGCAGACCAGCAGGTACGGGAGCAGCGGCAGCACCGACACCCCGAGCCGCCCGGTCAGCCGGCGGCGTCCGCTCCCCGGCCGGGCCAGCCGCCGCACCCGGGCGAGCACCCCGGTGGACGTCGCACCCAGCGTGGCGCCGTCCGCCGGGGCTTCCCGGACAGGAGCGCCGCCGGTCGCCAACGCGCAGAGCGCGGAGGCCAGTTCATCCCGTGAGACCCGCTCCAGCGCCGCGTCGTCGGCCGCCATCTCCAGCAGCAGCGCCACCTCGGAGCGCCCCAGCCGGGCCAGCGGCAGTGGCCCGAGGAGCAGCGCGAAGGTGTCGGCCGGCAGCCGGAACAGATGGTGTCGGCCGCGGATGTGTCCGTGCTCGTGCGCCACGGCCGCCGTGAGCTGCCGCTCGTCCAGGAGCCGCAGGGCCCCGCGCGACAGCACCACCCGGGAACGGCGACCGGGCAGGCAGTAGACGGTCGGACGGGCGTGCTCCAGCACCAGGGCGCCCCAGCGCCGGTCCGGTACGGCGATCACGTCCAGCACCGCCCGGTGCCGCCGCCGGGCGCGTCCGGTGCGCAGGCCGACGGCCGTCACCAGGGTGGCCGACAGGGCTCCGCCGGCGGTGAGCAGCCACCAGTCGTGGGTGTGCGGCAGCACCGGCTCCGCCGGTTCGGCGTGCGGGAGCAGGCCGAGCAGCCCGGCCGGCGGGTGGGCGAAGGGTTCCAGCGCGTGGTGCGCGGTGAGCAGCAGGGCCACGGTGAACGAGGCCATCAGCGCGAGCCAGAGCGCCGCGCCCGCCGCCGGACGGGCCTGGAGCCGGGCGGAGCCGGCCAGCCGCCGGGGCAGCAGGACGCCGGTCACCGCAAGGTGGAAGCAGAGCAGCGCGAGCGTCACTCAGGGCCCCGGGACTTCACCTGTTCGAGCGCGGCGAGCAGGGCCGAGGCCTCGTCCCCGCTGATCCGGTCGACGAAGTGGAGCAGCGCGCCCGCCCGGTCGGGGGTGGTCTCCAGCGCCTGGTGCATCAGCTGGGCGGTGTACTCCTCGCGGGTGCAGGTCGGCTCGTACACCCAGGCGCGGCCGACCTTGTCGCGGCGCAGCCAGCCCTTGGTGTGCAGGATGTCCGCGACCGTGGTGACGGTGGTGTACGCGACCGCCCGCTCCTGCTGGAGGTCGTCCACCACCTCGCGCACCGTGGCGGGCCGGCCCCAGGACCAGAACCGGTCCATGATCTCGGCCTCGAGATCGCCGAACCCCCGTAGCACCGCCCTCTGCTCCCTCGCCGAGCCGACCACCGGCGCCCTTCGCCGGCCGGAACGCGGCCCATGCTACGGCGAGCGCCGGGCGCCCGCCCCCGGACGAAGGG
>NZ_JBHVFE010000821.1:0-1589 GCF_042801945.1 Kitasatospora sp. NPDC057542 | reverse complement strand
GCCCTCGTGGGGGTGCCGGGCAGCGGCGTTTCGTTCTCGTCTCGGCCGGGGATCCAGGGCGGGCCTGGGCTCCCGGCCGGGATCCCCGGCCGGGGTTGGGGTCGGGATCGGGGCCGGGCGCGTCGGGCTTGAGGGCGGGCCTGGTGTCGGCGCGCGGGCGGTCAGACCTCAGCGGTGGCGCAGACGCCGATGGCGCGGCCCGCCTCGACCGAGGCACGCTGGGCGTCGCCGGCCCGGATGGCCTCCAGGATGCCGTGGTGGCCGATGTAGCGCTCGGCGATCAGCTCGGGGCCGACGTCGTGCCGCAGGTGCTCGCGGGTGACCTCACCGAGGTCGGCGTACACGGCGAGCAGGACGTCGTTGTGGGCGGCGGCCACCACGGCCTGGTGGAAGGCAGCGTCGGCCTGGATGAAGTCCTCGGCCTCGCCGGAGTGCCAGGCGGCCTCCCGGCGGGCCAGCGCGCCGTCCAGCAGCTCCAGGTCGCGCGCGGTGCGGCGCTGGGCGGCGAGGCCCGCCGCCGAGGTCTCCAGCGCCGCCCGCAGCTCGGCGATCTGGGCCTGCTCGGCGTCGGCGAAGCGGCGGTGCATCACTCCGGCCAGCTCGCTGGTGGCCAGCACGTACGTGCCGGAGCCCTGCCTGATGTCGAGCAGGCCGTTGTGGGCGAGGGCGCGGACGGCCTCGCGGACGGTGTTGCGGGCGACGCCGAGCTGTTCGACCAGGGCGGCCTCGGTGGGGATGCGCGAGCCGACCGGCCACTCCCCGGAAGTGATCTGGGCACGCAGCTGTGCGATCACCTGGTCGGACAGCGGGGTGCGCCTCGGCGAGGACAGCGCCACGGGGACTCCTTGCGACTACGGCTCGGGTGGGGCCTGGTGGGAGGTGGCCGGTGGATGAACGGTCGGCACATCATGCCAAGTACAAGGTGCATCAATTCATCCCATCATTCTATGATGTCGCTCATGCCCGCAGCAGACACCACCGCTTCCACCCCGACCGACACCCGGCGGCCGCCGGCCGAGCGGCCCGCCGCCTCAGGCTCCGCCAAGTACCTGGGCTGGCTGTTCGCCGTCGCGATCGCCGCCGCAGCCTTCAACCTGCGCCCCGTGGTCACCAGCCTCGGGCCGCTGCTCGACCAGGTCCGCGCCGACCTGGGAATGAACCCGACCCTCGCCGGGCTGCTCACCGCCGTCCCGTCGCTGTGCTTCGCGCTGTTCGGCTTCGCCGCGCCGGCCGCGGCCCGCCGGATCGGCCCCATCGCGGTGATCACGGCTGGCATGGGCGCGATCGCCGCGGGCGTGCTGGCCCGCTCCTTCGCGGGTGGCACCGCGGTCTTCCTGCTGCTGACCGCGCTCGCGCTGGCCGGCGTCGCGGTCTCCAACGTGCTGCTCCCGGTCGTGATCAAGCGCTACTTCCCGGAGAAGGTCGGTCCGATGATCGGCCTGTACTCCATGGCGCTGTCCGCCGGCACCGCGCTGGCCGCGGCCGTCACCGTGCCGCTGACCAGCGCGTTCGGCGGCGACTGGCGCTACCGCCAGGGCGTCTGGGCAGCGCTAGCCGCGCTCGCGCTGCAGCACTGGCTGCCGGTGCTG
>NZ_JBHVFE010000820.1:0-1600 GCF_042801945.1 Kitasatospora sp. NPDC057542 | reverse complement strand
GGGGCCGAGTGGCCCCGGACACAACCATCCACTCCCAAGGAGTCCTCATGCGACGCCTCGCGACCGCACTCGGTACCCTCGCCGCCGCCGGGGCCATGGCCATCGCCCTGCCCAACGCGGCCTTCGCCGCCCGCGGGCAGCTCATTCTCGCTCCCGGCCAGTTCATCCAGAATCCGAGCGGCTGCTACAACGCACCGATCTTTCCGCTCATCGTGCAGAACGAGACCAACGAGTCCGTCCGCGTGTACGACGGCCCGAACTGCACCGGAAACGTGATCGCGGTCGTTCCTCCCGGCGGTGGCACGACCCAGGAGTTCGGCTCCAGCGTGTACGTCCCCTGACGACAGCGAAGCAACCGGCCACCGCTGCACAGGAAGTCGGACCGGCCGACTTCCTGTGCAGCGGCGCGCGAACCTAGCGGCGGCCCGGGAGGGCGAGGAGGGCCAGGGCGCCGGCGAGGACGGCGAGGCCACACCAGGAGACGGCGGGCAGCCGCTCGCCCAGCGCCGCCACACCGAGGACGGCGGCGACGGCCGGCTCGGCGAGGGTCAGCGTGGTGGCCGTCTGGGCGGTGGTGTGCCGCAGGCCGCGGCCGAACAGCCAGTACGCGAGGAAGGTGGTGACCACCGCGAGGTGCAGCACCACGCCCGCCCCGCGTGCCGAGGCGAGCCACGCCAGGTCACCGGCGAGCAGCACCGGCAGGACGATCAGCGCGGCCCCGCCGAACATCGCCCCCATCACCCCGCCCGAGGGGTGCCCGTGCGAGATCAGCCGCCCGCCGATCAGCGAGTAGACGGCGTACGAGAGCCCCGAGAGCGCCGCCAGCAGCACGCCCAACGGGTCCACCGCCCCACCGCCGCAAGCGAGTTCGGGGCCCAGCACCAGAACGGCGCAGCCGAGCACGGCCAGCGCCGTCGCCCCGGCCCACCGCCCGCCGGGCCGCCCCTGTCGGGCCAGCCACCCGAGCAGCCCGGTGAACACCGGCGCGCTGCCGAGCGCGATCACGGTGGCCACCGCCACCCCGGTCCGGCTCACCGCCGGGTAGAAGGTCAGCGGGTACCCGGCCACCGCGACGGCCCCGGCCGCGAGCAGCCACCGCTCGCGAGGCGCGCACACCCGGGGCAGCACGCGGGCGGAACGGTCGGACAGGAACAGCAGCAGCCCGCCGAGCACCAGCCCGGCGGCCCCGATCCCGGCCGCCGGGGCGCCCCCGGGCGCCAGCGAACTGGCGGTCCCGGTGGTGCCCCAGAGCACGGCGGCGATCAGGATCGGCACCGCACCACCGCGCGAACGGGCGCGGCGAGGAGCCGTGGGCAGGGAACGGGCAGGCGAGGACAAACGATGAGGCACAGTCGTGAACTTCCGTCGTCGAAGACCGTCAGAGGGGTTTCGAGAACGGGCGCACGCCGTCAGCCCACGGCGGCCGCCATCGGGCCGAGCCGGGGTCGCAGGGGATCAAGCCACCGAAGCGCGCGCCCGATCAGGCGCTGAGCGGTGGCAGCACGACGTGCCAATACAGGTTCACGCGTCGATGGTACCGACCGTCTGCGCGAGAAGTCGGCCGGTCCGACTTCTCGCGCAGGCCCCTCAGGCTCTGACC
>NZ_JBHVFE010000819.1:0-1620 GCF_042801945.1 Kitasatospora sp. NPDC057542 | reverse complement strand
CAACGGCTCCAACGCGGGACCACGACGACGCACCGGAACATCTGGAGAAGGACTCATGAACGATCTAACGACGGATCTCTGGCGCAGGACACTAGTGCAGCGCCGCGTTGATCCTTCGGGGGTTCATGCGGCTTGGAGTGGGCTGCCGTCGTAGGTCCAGCGGTAGGGCTTGGCGTCGTGTTCGCCGTAGGCCAAGACGAAGGTGGCGCTCGACGATGCCGGCGATGGGAACCTCGCGCGCCGCTGGGGATCTCAGGGTGTAGCCAGCACCACCCTCAAGACGGAAGCCCGCATGATCGAGCGTCAGGGCGGGGCCGGGCAGGATCGTGCCCGTGAACACTACCTCGAACCGCAAGCGCCGTATCAGCGCTGTCGCAATCCTGGGTCTCGCCGCATCAGTGGCCGCGACCGGCACCGGACTCGCCGCCACGACCCCGCCGTCCACCGTGCACGCGACCGCCGCCACAGCTGCCGCCGCGCCCCCGCGGTCCTTCCAAGGCACGCTCCCCGCGCCGACCGGCCCCTACGCCGCCGGCGAGGACGTCATCCACCTCACCGACGCGAGCCGTCCCGACCCGTGGGTGCCGTCATCCGGCCCCCGCCAACTGACCGTCACGATGGTCTACCCGGCCGTCCCCGGGACCGGGACTCCGGCCCCTTATATGACCCTCGCCGAGGCAGCCGGAGCCATCCAGCACCGGAAGACACCGGCGAGCTCCGGCGTCACCCCGCAGAACCTTTCCAGCGTCACCACTCACGCCTTCGACGGCGCGCGGCCGCAACGCGGCAAGTATCCGCTGGTGGTCCTCTCACCCGGATACGAGGACCCGCGCATGGTGCTCACCTCGCTCGCGACCGACCTGGCCAGTCACGGCTACGTCGTCGCGCTTGTCGGCCACACCTACGAGGACAGCGGCGAGACGCTGGCGAACGGCCAGACGCCGCCGTGCGCGATCTGCGATCACCCGGAAACGCTCGACTTCGACTCCGTCGCCGCCAGCCGCGCGCTGGACGTGTCCTTCGTGATCGACCAGTTGACGCATGGCAATACCGCGTGGCCCCTGGCACACCTCATCGACAAGCACGAGATCGGCATGGCCGGACACTCCCTCGGCGGAGCGGCGGCCGCCGCCACGATGATCGCCGACCCGCGAGTACGGGCCGGAGTGAACATGGACGGCTCCTTCCACCCGGACCCGATGCCCGGCCAGATCAACCGGCCGTTCCTCATGCTGGGTGCGGCCGCTTCCCACCACTCGGCCGGCGGCGAGTGGGAGCAGACCTGGGCCGCCCTCGGCGGCTACAAGAAGTGGCTGACGGTCGCCGACGCCGACCACACCAGCTTCACCGACCTGGACCTGCTTCTGGAGGAGGCCGGGTTCCCGACGCCGCCCCTCTCCCCGGAACGCGGGGTGGTGATCACCCGCGAGTACGTGACAGCGTTCTTCGACCAGACGCTGAAGGGGATCCACAGTCCGCTGCTGGACGGCCCCTCGCCGAACAATCCGGAAGTACTCTTCCAGTACTAGGGCCTGTGTGATGTCGTGATCAATATTGCGGTTTCGTGCTTGCTCGAAAGCGGGATCCGGTAGGACGTTGCGTGTGACACGTAGGCAACTC
>NZ_JBHVFE010000818.1:0-1642 GCF_042801945.1 Kitasatospora sp. NPDC057542 | reverse complement strand
TCTGACGCGTAAATAGAAGCCCAAGTAGATGGGGTTTTGGCATGACTCAGCACCCGATCACTGGGATGGCGATCGGGTGCTGGGTGGATGGTCAGGCTGCGGTGTCGATCGGGTTGAGGGTCACCTGGTAGCCGAGCTGGTTGAGGGCGTTGACCGCCCGGCGGGCGGCGCGTTCAGGGTCGCGCTGGGTGAAGTAGTCGCCGCCGAGCTCGTGGTAGGGCTTATGGTCGGTGAGCATGTGCCAGATCGCGGTGATGATCGAGTGCTCGACGGCAACGAGGGCCTTCAGCGGGCCCCGGCGGGCGGCCAGTCGTCTGTAGCGGGCGGCCAGGTAGGCGTTCTTGGTTCTGGCCGCACCGAACGCGGCCAGTCCCAGGGCGCCCTTGAGGTAGGGATTGCCGGGGCGGACCTTGGTGTTCTTCGCCCGGCCGGCGGACTCGTGGTGTCCCGGGCAGACCCCGGCCCAGGAGGCCAGGTGCTTGGCTGAGGCGAACCGGCTCATGTCACCGCCGGTCTCGGCGACGATCACCTCGGCGACAACCCGGTTGATCCCGGGGATGGTGTCGAGCAGGTCCAACACGGGACGAAAGGGTGCCATCGCCTCCTCGATCCGCTCGTCCAGTTTCTGGACCGCCCGGGTGAGCTGGTCGTAGTGGTCCAGATGAAGCCGGGCCAGGAACGCGTGGTGTTCGCGGAAGCGACCGGTCAGGGCCTCGGTGAGCTCGGGGATCTTGTTGCGGAGCTTGCGCTTGGCCATCTCCGCCAGGATCTGGGGGTCGTGTTCGCCGGCGATGAGAGCCTCCAGCATGGCCCGTCCGGAGACGCCCATGATGTCGGATGCGACGGCGGAGAGCTTGATGCCGGTGTCCTCCAGCAGCTTCTCCAGGCGCTGGACGACCTGCCCGCGTTCGCGGGTGGTCTGGGTGCGGGCCCGGGTCAGGTCCCGCAGTTCACGCACGGGCTGCCCGGGAACGAACGATGCCCTGACCAGGCCGTGGGCGCCGAGCTGGGCCAGCCAGGCCGCGTCGGAGACATCCGTCTTGCGGCCGGGCAGGTTCTTCACCTGCCGGGCGTTGACCAGGATCACATTCAAGTCCTCGGCCAGCAGGTAGTAGAAGGGCTTCCAGTAGTCCGACGTCGCCTCGATCACCACCAGCGTGACCTCGGCGGCGAGCAGGTGCTCGCGCAGGGCGAGTACCGCGTTCGTCGTCGAGCCCCACGTCGTGGTCTCGGTGGAGAACGATCCCCTCCGCTTGGTGTTCGGGGTGCGGACACAGACCTTGGCGTCCTTCTTGCTGATGTCCAGACCGGCACAGCGTTCATGCAGCACATCCACGGCCCTGTTCCTCCCTCGCAGACGGCCCACCGGTTCGCCGTTCCGGGAGGGCCAGGGTGTAGCAGGAATTCTGACGCCCGTGCTCGTAGCAACACTCCACGGTTCCCGTGGACGGCCCTCAGTACCACGCTGACCTGCGAGCTCACAGGCATCACAGAAACATCGGTTTCGGCCGGAACGGACCTCTCAAGCTTCCCGGCCGGTGCCCGCCCTCGTCAGAGGCGTCCGGAAGCGCACCTCGGGCGCGCGCCACGGCATTTACCAGGCCCCCGGCGCGCACCGAAGGTGCGCTGGATCGCTGACCTG
>NZ_JBHVFE010000817.1:0-1648 GCF_042801945.1 Kitasatospora sp. NPDC057542 | reverse complement strand
CGTCCGTACCATGGACGCACGGCCGCCCGCGCGTGTCGCGATCCGACACCTCCCCCGAGGGCGGCGGTACCACCCCCCAAGGAGGCGTTGCACGTGACCGAGGACCGTACCCCCGCGGTGGCCGAGAACCCCGAGGCCGAGGGCGGCGAGGAGCCGGAGCAGCACAAGGGCCGCAAGAACGGCCTCTACGGCGAGGTCTCCGACGAGCTGGCCGCCTCGATGAAGTCCGGCTGGGCCGACACCGAGCTGCACGGCCTCGCCCCCGTCGCCCAGGCCCCGTACGCGGCCGAGCGCCGCGCCGAGCTGTCCGCCGCCTTCCCCGGCGAGCGCCTGGTCGTCCCGGCCGGCAACCTGCGGGTGCGCTCCAACGACACCGACTACGCGTTCCGCGCCTCCAGCGAGTACGTCCACCTCACCGGTGACCAGACCGAGGACGCGGTGCTGGTCGGCGAGCCGACCGGCGCGGCCGGCCACGAGTTCGTGCTCTACCTGCTGCCCCGCTCGAACCGCGAGAACGGCGAGTTCTGGCTGGACGGCTACGGCGAGCTGTGGGTCGGCCGCCGGCACAGCCTGAGCGAGCAGGAGCAGCTGCTCGGCCTGCCCGCCCGCGACGTGCGCAAGGCCGCCGAGGAGCTGGCCGCGAAGGCCGCGGACTCCGCCGTGCCGACCCGGATCGTCCGCGGCTACGACGCCGGCCTGGAGGCCGCGCTCGCCGACGCCCTGGACGCCGACAGGGACGCCGGGTTCAAGGAGTTCCTGAGCGGTCTGCGGCTGGTCAAGGACGAGTGGGAGATCGGCGAGCTGCGCGCCGCCTGCGACGCCACCGTCAAGGGCTTCACCGACGTGGTCCGCGAGCTGGGCCAGGCCGTCGCCACCTCGGAGCGCTGGATCGAGGGCACCTTCTGGCGCCGCGCCCGGGTCGAGGGCAACGACGTCGGCTACGGCACCATCGCCGCGGCCGGCCCGCACGCCACCACCCTGCACTGGGTGCGCAACGACGGCGACGTGCGCCCCGGCGAGCTGCTGCTGCTGGACGCCGGCGTGGAGACCAGCACCCTCTACACCGCCGACGTCACCCGCAGCCTGCCGATCAACGGCCGCTTCACCGAGCTCCAGCGGAAGATCTACGACGCGGTGTACGACGCCCAGGAGGCCGGCATCGCCGCGGTGAAGCCCGGCGCCCGGTTCCGCGACTTCCACGAGGCCTCGCAGCGCGTCCTCGCCGAGCGACTGCTCGCCTGGGGCCTGCTGGACCCGTCGGTGTACGACGTCGAGAAGGTCCTGGAGCTCGGCCTCCAGCGCCGCTGGACCCTGCACGGCACCGGCCACATGCTCGGCCTGGACGTCCACGACTGCGCCCACTCGCGCCGCGAGGAGCACGTCGACGCGCTGCTGGTGCCCGGCATGGTGCTGACCGTCGAGCCCGGCCTGTACTTCCAGCAGGACGACCTGACCGTGCCGGAGGAGTACCGCGGCATCGGCGTCCGGATCGAGGACGACATCCTGGTCACCGCCGACGGCAACGAGAACCTCTCGGCCGGCCTGCCCCGCCGGGCCGAAGACGTCGAGGCCTGGATGGCCTCGCTCGTCTGAGCCGGAGCGCGCACGAGCACGCAAGAGGGCCCGGCCTCCCGAGCAGTGGGAGGCC
>NZ_JBHVFE010000816.1:0-1653 GCF_042801945.1 Kitasatospora sp. NPDC057542 | reverse complement strand
GGGTCGCGGTTGGCGGCGAGCAGCGCGATCTGGACGAACTCGCCGGCCGGGATCGTGGTGCCCGCGATGGTCACCGGCTCGGTCGTGCGGCGTAGCGAGGCGACGCTGAACGGGCTCTCGTAGCGCAGGACTTCCTCGATCGCGCCGGGAAGTAGCTCCGGATTCGCACGCAGCGCCGCGAGTTGCTCGGTGTGGCAGAGCAGCGCGTGGATGCCGTTCGCGATCAGGTTGACGGTGCTCTGGTGGCCGGCGATCGCGAGCAGGAACGCCATCGAGGTGATCTCGGCCTCGGTCAGCCGGTCGCCGTCCGCCTGGGCGGCGAGCAGTTCGGAGATCAGGTCGTCGCCCGGGTGGGTGCGCTTGTGGTCGACCAGGGCGCGCAGGTAGTCCGCCATGCCTTCGGCGGTCTCCACCGAGACCTCGCCGTCCGCCCCGCCGTCGTCCTCCGGGCCGGCATCGACCGCGTTGCCCCGGACTTGGAGGTTCTCCCGTTCGGCCTGCGGCGCGCCGAACAGCTCGAAGACCACCGCGAGTGGCAGCGGCAGCGCGAACTCGCTGATCAGCTCGGCCGAGTCGAGCCCGTCCAGCTGGTCCAGCAGTGCGCCGACGTGGCGCTCGACCATCGGTCGTAGGGTCGCCACCTGCCGCCCGGTGTAAGCCTGTTGGACCAGCTTGCGAAGTCGGGTGTGTTCCGGGGGGTCGGAGTTGAGCATATGCGTCATCAGGTCGCGGCCCGGGCCGCCCTCGGAGTTCCCGACGTGTTGGGCGAACGCCTCGGTGACGGCCTTCTTGCTCAGCCGGGGGTCGGCGAGGGCGGTCCGGCACTCGGCGTGGCCCGTGACGACCCAGCCTTCGAGTCCGGCCGCGCCGCCGAACCGGACCTTGCGGGCGCCGCCCTCGGTGCGCCAGCGGCGGTACGCGGCGTGCGGGTCGGCGTAGAACCGGCCGTCGGCGAACTCCGATTCGGTAGCGCCGTGTTCGGTGTGCATGTGATCAGTGTGCATCGCGTGCCTTCAGGACGCGGACCTCGCTGACGCCGAGCAGACCGAGCAGTGGCACCTTGGCGGTCCGCTGCTCGGGGTCGACGACCAGGCCGGCTGCCCGGATCTGGTCCAGCAGCAGTTCGGCGAGCGGCATCACCATGTGCCGGCCCCAGCAGCGTTCGGAGGAGTGCCCGAACGGCAGGTAGCCGGGAGTGCTGTCCGGGTCGAGGTGGTCCCAGCGCTCCGGGCGGAACTCGTCCGGGTCCTCCCATAGCGCCGGGTCGCGATGTGAGAGCAGCGGCAGGACGAGGATGTCGTCGCCCGCGCCGATCCGCGGATCGAGCGCGGGGTACTCGGGCGATGCGCGGCGCAGGATGTTCCACGACGGCGGCAGCAGGCGCAGTGACTCGAAGATGATGTTCCGGTTCGGCGTGCTGTCGTCGAACGGCGAGCCGAGCCAGAGCGCGTTCGCGACCAGGGTGGAGATGGTGAAGCAGACGGGTGCGGCGGCTCGGCGGTACATGCCCAGCGCGTACCGGCGGTCCTGGTAGTTGGCCGCCTTCGCGGTGAGCTTGCCGAGTTCGGTGAGGTCGTCGCCGGGCTTGGGCCTACCGGGCAGTGCGGCGCCGGCCGAGATCACCAACCAGGTGAGCAGCGGCGTCAGTTCGAG
>NZ_JBHVFE010000815.1:0-1657 GCF_042801945.1 Kitasatospora sp. NPDC057542 | reverse complement strand
GCCCTGGCCCTGTCGTCGAACTCCCGTCTGCGGGCCGCGCCGCCCGGACGCCGGGCGGGCTGCGGCAGGCCTCCCGGTCCTACTTCTGCTCGTAGACGCCCGGGGCGTCCAGGACCAGGCTCGCCATCGGGGCGCGGGTGGTCCAGCCCATCGTGCGGTAGAGCGCCTGGCCGTCCACGGTGGCGACCAGGATGCCGGTACGGGCGCCGGCCTCGTGCCCGGCGGCCAGCAGGGTGTGCATCACCAGCGCGCCCAGGCCCCGGCGGCGGTGCTCGGGTACGGTGCCGATCATGTCCGGCACCAGCACGCGGCCGGCTCCGGTGTCGGCCAGACCGGCCTGGCCGCGCGCGGCCAGGTGCCCGGCGTCGGTGCGCACCAGGGCCTTGACGACTCCGCCCCGGATCCAGCTGGTCACGGTGTACCCGGCGCGCGGCTCGGGCCGGTCGGCGGTGACCGGGCCGGTCATCAGGAACCCGGGGGCGTCCAGGCGCCACCGCTCGTCCAGCCAGGGGCGCACGGTCGCGTCCTCGGCGAACAGCTTCAGCCAGGTGTTCGGCGCGGTGACGCTCTCGGCGAGCTTGCGGACCTCGGCCTCGGTCGGCTCCGGCAGCACGTGCCGGCCCACCTCGCCGGTCGGCGCGCCGACGTCGATGCTCCAGCCCCAGGGCTGGTCCACCGGCTCGGCGGAGCCGCGCGACACGGCCCAGCCCGCGATCCACATCCGGACCAGCCCCCTGATGTCCGGGTCCTGCATGAGCCCACCCCCGTGTGTAATAGCTGTTATGGACTTTCGTACCTTACCGACGTCGAGGGGCGTCTGCCCAGTAGGATTTCCGGGTTCACCGCGCCGCCCGGCGCCCAGCTGCTGGAAGGACCCCGGAACGTGCGCGAGACCGAGTCGCCGCAGGACCCCACGGCGGCTGCGCCGACCCCGCTCCGGTCCGACTGCGGCAGCTGCTTCGGGCTCTGCTGCGTCGCCCTGCCGTTCGCGGCCGGTACCGACTTCGCCATGAACAAGGCGGCCGGCAGCCCCTGCCGCAACCTCCAGGCCGACTTCAGCTGCGGCATCCACGCGCGGCTGCGCGACCGGGGCTTCCAGGGCTGTACCGTCTACGACTGCTTCGGCGCCGGGCAGCGGGTCTCCCAGGTGACCTTCGGCGGCCGCAGCTGGCGCGAGGAGCCGGACAGCGCCAAGGCGATGTTCGACGTCTTCCCGATCGTGCGGCAGCTGCACGAACTGCTCAGGTACCTCACCGAGGCGCTCACCTTCACCGCTGCCCGTCCCGTCCACGACGAGCTGCGGCAGGCGCTGGCGGAGACCGACCGGCTGGCCGGCGGCACCCCCGAGGAGATCCTCGCCGTCGACGTCCCGGCCCACCGGCAGCGGGTCAGCGAGCTGCTGCTGCGCGCCGGCGAACTGGTCCGCGCCGCCGTTCCGCACCGCCGCGAGCACCGGGGCGCCGACTTCTTCGGCGCCCGCCTGCGCGGCGCCGACCTGAAGGGGGCCAACCTGCGCGGCGCCCTGCTCGTCGCGGCCGACCTCGCTGGCGCGGACCTGCGCCTCGCCGACCTGATCGGCGCCGACCTACGGGACGCCAACCTGGCCGGCGCGGACCTCACCACGGCGCTCTTCCTCACCCATGCCCAGCTCGACGCG
>NZ_JBHVFE010000814.1:0-1661 GCF_042801945.1 Kitasatospora sp. NPDC057542 | reverse complement strand
CCACCGAGTGCACCGACGGACCGAGCGGCACCAGCGGCACCCCGACCCGCGCCAGCAGGTCCGCGAACTCCTCGTCCGGCGGCGCGCACACCCGCACCTCCGCGCCGAGCCCCCGCAGCGCCGCCGCCAGCCCCGCCAGCGGCTCGACGTCTCCGCGCGATCCCCACGTCGTCATCAACACGCGCATTTCACGACTCCCGTTTCCGCAGGTCATGGCCTTACGGCCAGGATTCTGCGACACAACGGGGGGCTTGCCGCAAGCCCCGGGGCACGCTATAGCTTGAGAGTGGCAAGGGGATTGGCTCTCCTTGCCGTTTCCCTTGGCCGCCCGGTCCCACCCGCGCACACCGAACCTGCCGCACCGGAGCGATCCGCGCCCTGAACCCCGTCTGCCCCGGCCGATCCGCCAGACGCCCGCCCGCTCCGCACGCCCCTACCGTCGGGCGGCCTGCCGCGGGCCCGACGGCCACTCCGGGCCGTACACACGAGAAACCGTCGGCCCGGTAGCCTCCACCCCAAGTCCTCTGCCGCAGGCAGCTCATTCCGGCAAACCACCGCTCGACTCGATCGAGAAGGCAGCGAGCGACGGCACGCCGCACGGGGTGTCCCCCGTCCGGCACCGGATCGAGCACATCGAGACCGTTCCGGACGCGCTCGTCCGGCGATTCGCCGAGCTCGGCGTGGTCGCCTCCATGCAGCCCACCCACTGCTGCGACTTCACCCGGGCCGACCACACCGACAACTGGTCCCGCCGCCTCGGCGAGGAACGGGCCGACCGTGCCTGGCGCTGCCGGGACCTCTGGGACGCGGGCGCCACCGTCGTCCTCGGCTCGGACTGGCCGATCGCCCCCTACCCGCCGCTGGGCGTCATGGCGGGCGCCCGCCACCGCCGTCCCACCCGCGACCCGAGCCAGGCCCCGCACAGCCCCGGCCAGGCGCTCACCGCCGCGGAGGCGCTGCTGGCGATGACCGCCAACGCCGCCCACGCGGCCGGCGAGGAGCAGCTGGCGGGCAGGATCACCGTCGGCCACCGCGCGGACCTCACCGTGTTCGCCGCCGACCCACTCACCACCCCGGCCACCGAACTGGCGGACCTCCCCGTCCTGCTGACCGTCCTGGACGGCCGCCCCACCCACCGCTGCGACTCGCTCTGAACCGACCGCGGCCCGCACCGGACCGGGTCACTCCACCGGCCCGATGGCACGACCCCGACGCACGGTCCGAACGCCGGGCCGCCCCACCACGTACCCCTGGACGGGGGGACGCGGGGCCGCCCGGGCCCGCGCACGTGCCCGACCGAGGAGGCACGATTGCCCGCACCGCAGCCACCGGGCTGCTCACCGGACTCCTCTGCCCGGGTGGCGCGTCCGCCGCGTTCGCGAACCCCACCCCGAACCGGCCAGGGGCGCCGAACCAGACCTGCTGGACGTTCCTGGCGGCCGGGGGACAGACCCCGGGCCACACCGGTTCCTCCCCCCGGCTCCCCCTTAGACGAGCCCGGTCTCGGCAGTCAGCCGAACGGCGGCCGGGGCGGGCCGGCGTGCAGAAACGCCGGCGCGCCGTCCCCGTACGGCGTCGCCTGCTACCAGCGGTTCGCCCGTTCGTCCTGAACCGCCCGGCCCCTGCATTCCGTTGTGTTCCGTTTCCGTTTTCCGTACGGT
>NZ_JBHVFE010000813.1:0-1665 GCF_042801945.1 Kitasatospora sp. NPDC057542 | reverse complement strand
CACGCATCCCCGGGGATGCGTGAGCCAGGGCATCCACGTGGGCCTCTGCGGCGGACGAGGTCCATGCAGGCCGCCACGGTGGCCGAGCCCCGGATGTTGACAACTCCCGGACTCGGCATTCACATTGATGAAGCGTCAGCAAGTCACCGGAACTTCCACCACCGGCCGAGTGCCGAACGGGCCGCTTCCCTGCACCGAGAAGGTCGCACGCACTGTCGAACCGCACGGGGCGGTGGCGGTGAAGCCGTCCACCCGTACCGCGGTGGAATGGAACGCCGTGCTCCCGCTCACGGAGCCGAGCGAGTTGCCGCCGACCACCTCGGCCGACAGATTGGTGTACAGGGTCTGCCACGACACCGGCCCGTCGGGCGGGCCGGCAAGGCCGATCTTCCCGTAGATCACGATGCTGCTGCCGGTGACGTCTGTGCAGGCGTAGGTCGCCAACCCGGCCTGGAGACTGTACTTGCAAGTCGTGACCGTGGCGGTGGCGGTGTCAGTGCCGGTCGCGGCGGCGAAGGCCGGCACGGGCGCCGTGAGCAGGGCTGTGGCACCGGCGGCGCCCACCACGATGCGGGTGATGCGGTTCATGGTCTTCTCCTTCAGACGATGTGAGAAACCGTTCGGAGACAGGCACTGTTAGACATGTGACATTTCACGTGTGCCATGACCCAAACTTTGCCATGCGATTCCAAGGCTCCGGCCCATTCTTACCTTCGAAGTGCCAGCCCGTCTGAAAGTGCATCCTGGGTGACGTAAATCCGCCCGGCTGGGCCAATGCGGCTACCACCTCGGGCGAACCCGCGTCGAACGCCGGGTGAACCACCTCCCCGCCGTCCGGCTCGCGGCCTCCGCCGTCGGCCAGGCCGCCAGGCTCGACGCCTTCCGGTCGGGCAGCAGGTCCACCGGCCGGCGGGTCTCGGCGTCGACCAGCACCGTCCCGTAGGCGCGGCTCTTGCGCGTCGCGTACTCGTCGACGCCCACCACCCGAGGGGCCGGCGGCACCGGGTCGGGAAGCTCCTCGACCAGACGCAGCACCGTGCTCCGGCTCACCGATACCCCGAACACGGCGGCCAGCCGGGCACCGGCCCGCCCGGCAAGCCGCCAGGCCGACCAAGGCGAGTGTGGCCCGCAACTGCTCGGTCTACCGGCCGTGGCGTCGTGTCAGCCCTTCGATCTGCTCGGCGAACGTCCGCCGCCCGAACGACGGGTTGCCGCATACGAAGTGCCTCACCCGCAAGCTCAACCGGACCCGTCTGCCCCCGACCGGACCGTCGACAGGAAACCGCAGGTAGGAGCTGTGCAGCTGGGTCGACCAGTCCCCGCACCCCGGGCAGCTGTGCCCCACCGCCGAGCACTCGACCTGCACGTTCACCGACTCGACGTCCACGTCGACCGACAGCACCCTGACGCCCGCGACCGACGGAAACAGCAACCCCTCCAACCGGGGCACCAGATCATCCACGGTCCCGCACTGTCAGCCACCACAACCTGGCCGCTGACGAATTCCGGGCAACTTCCCAACGCCTACCGCACCGGCACGTCGCCACTCACCGTGCGCAGGCCACGGAAGTGATGCTGTTGGTGATCTTCACTGGGGAGGGTGAGGCTGACGGCTTTGCCGGTCGCTGGCCCTGTGCGCCTGCTGTCCTGATCTGGAGATCCGAG
>NZ_JBHVFE010000812.1:0-1679 GCF_042801945.1 Kitasatospora sp. NPDC057542 | reverse complement strand
GCTGCCACCGGGCCCTTCGGTGCGTCCTGGGCCCTGCGCGTGTTCTGAGTCGTGCGTGCGTCCTGGGCCGTCGGTGCGTCACGGGACCGCACCCGAACGGAGGAAACCTCCGGTCGTGCGGGGTGGTTCACGGCCGTGTCCGGGTTGCGCATCGGACCGGACTGTTCCGAATGCCCTGTCTGTGTACGGGCATATGCTCAGGGGCGAAGCCGACTCCCCATCCGGCTTCGGCCCTCACTCGACCCAGGAGCAGTATGTCGACCGCCGCCCGCCAGGCATTTTTCGACCGGACGCACAGCGACGACCTGATCGCGTTCCTCGGCACCTCGCCGTCTCCGTACCACGCGGTGGCGAGCGCCGCGGAGCGGTTGGAGAAGGCGGGCTTCCGGCAGGTCGCCGAGACGGACGCGTGGGACGGCGCGGCCGGTGGGCGCTACCTGATCCGCGGGGGCGCGCTGATCGCCTGGTACCTGCCGGAGGGGGCGGGCCCCGAGATGCCGTTCCGGATCGTCGGCACCCACACCGACTCGCCCAACCTGCGGGTCAAGCCGGTGCCGGACACCGGTTCGGAGGGCTGGCGGCAGGTCGCGGTGGAGATCTACGGCGGCGTCCCGCTGAACACCTGGCTGGACCGCGACCTCGGCCTCTCCGGGCGGCTCGCGCTCAAGGACGGCACCACCCGGCTGGTCCAGCTGGACGAGCCGCTGCTGCGCGTGCCGCAGCTCGCCATCCACCTGGACCGCCAGGTCAACGAGGGCATGAAGCTCGACAAGCAGCGCCACCTCACCCCGATCTGGGGCCTCGGCCCGGTCGACGAGGGCGCGCTGATCTCCTACGTCGCCGAGCGGGCCGGCCTGGACGCCGCCGACGTGGTCGGCTGGGACCTCATGACCCACGACGTCCAGCCCGCCTCCTACCTGGGCCGCGACCGCGAGCTGCTGGCCGCCCCGCGCCTGGACAACCTGCTCTCGGTGCACGCGGCCACCGCCGCGCTCGCCGCCGTCGCCACGGCCGGCGCCGCCGCCGACCTGCCGTACATTCCGGTGCTGGCCGCGTTCGACCACGAGGAGACCGGCAGCGAGTCCGACACCGGCGCGCAGAGCCCGCTGCTCGGCAACGTGCTGGACCGGACGATCCACGCGCGCGGTGGCAACACCGAGGACCGGGCCCGGGCGCTCGCCGGCACCGTCTGCCTCTCCTCGGACATGGGCCACGCCGTCCACCCGAACTACAGCGAGCGGCACGAGCCGGGCCACCACCCGATGCCGAACGGCGGGCCGATCCTCAAGGTCAACGTCAACAACCGCTACGCGACCGACGGCGTCGGCCGGGCGGTGTTCGCGGCCGCCTGCGAGAAGGCGGGCGTGCCGTGGCAGACCTTCGTCTCCAACAACGCCATGCCCTGCGGTACGACGATCGGCCCGATCACGGCGGCACGGCTGGGCATCACGACGGTGGACTGCGGCATCGCGGCGCTCTCCATGCACTCGGCGCGCGAGCTGTGCGGCGCGGACGACCCGTACCTGCTGGCGAGCGCGCTCAAGGCCTTCCTGGAGGGCTGAAGACCGAGCTGAAGGGCTGAGGCCGAGTCGGAGGGCTGAAGACCGAGCTGAAGGGCTGAGGCCGAGTCGGAGGGCTGAAGACCGAGCTGAAGGGCGGGGCCCGGCGAGGAACGCCGG
>NZ_JBHVFE010000811.1:0-1691 GCF_042801945.1 Kitasatospora sp. NPDC057542 | reverse complement strand
GTGCCGTGCGACCAGCCGAGGTAGGCGCCGCAGTTGCCGCAGAAGTCGTCCCCCTCCCCGTTGGCCGTTCCGCATTCGGGGCACACCGGCATCCGTCAGCCCTCCGCTCGCCCGGGTGGGCCGGGCAGGATCTCCACCCGGCAGGTCAGATGGACCGGACAGCCCGCCCTGACGACGGACCGCACCTGGTCCTCGTCCGGTTCCGGCCCGTGCAGCGGCCAGACCCGGACCAGCACCTCGCCGCTCGGTGCGGGCGGCAGTTCGGCGTCCGGGTCGGTGGACCAGGAGACGCCGCCGCCGTCCACGATCTCGGCTCCGGCGCCGAGCACCAGCCGCAGCCGTTCGGTGAGGCCGCGCCGGGTACCGCGCCAGCGGTGCAGTTCCACCGCGCGCTCGACCACCGCGCGGCGCACCTCCACCGGCCAGGCCGGGTCGACCTCCACCGCGACCCAGGAGGCCAGCCAGTCGAGGAAGTCGGCCGGCGCGAGGCCGGGCCGGAAGTAGGCGGGCAGGTTGTCCAGGGTCGCGAAGACCGGGGCGAGGACGGTGTCGAGGCCGGCCGTGAACCGCTGGGCGAGGTCGTCGTCGGCGAAGAGCGCGGGCAGCAGTTCGCCGATCGGGTGCGGGCTGGGCAGTCCCGGGACCGCGGCACGGGTCATGACGGCCCGTCCTCGGTGACCGCGGTGACCACGACCTGGTGCTGATGGGAGAAGACCAGGGCGTCCGGCGGGACGTCGACCCGCTCGGCGGGTGCACCCCGGCGTCCGGTGATCGGGTCGGCCGGGAACAGCCGCAGCTCCTCGACCCCCGCGACGGCGGCCACCCGCTGGAGCACCGCGAACACCTCCCCGTACTGCACCGCCCGGCCGAACGGCCAGCCCTCGCCGGCGGCGCCGCCGCGCAGCGGGTTGAGGTACCGGTACAGCGCGGCGAGCACCTCCTCGCGGACCCGGTCGGGGTCGGCGGAGCGGGTGGTGAGCCGGGCGACCACCGTCACGCCCTGGTAGGCGGGCGGCTGCACGACCAGCCGGGTGCCGATCAGCCGCCGCTCGTCGAGGGCCGTCGCCACGGCGGCCAACACCTGCTCGTCGGGGATCAGCTGCTCGAAGCGCAGCCGGTCGCCCTCGTCCGCGACGGCGTCGGGGACGACCAGCACCCGCACCGCCCCGGCCTCACCGCCGGCGGCGGGCACGCAGCTGATCCGGGCGGTGGACGGGGCGGCCTGCCGGGCGATCAGCTCGAAGTCCCCGGCAGTGACGGCACGTTCCTGCAGGCGCAGCTGGTGCGGGGCACGGGCCTTGGCGTTCTCCACCGTCTCGCCGTCGACCCCGCCCCGGGCCGCCTCCCGGTTGTCGACCCGGGCGATGTACGGGACGGAGCTGCGCAGCACCGTGATGGTGCCGCGGGCTACGTTTCCCGCGATCCCGCCGCCGGTGCGGTAGCGCGGGACGCGCAGCCGGGCGCCCTTGGGCGGCACCGCCCCGAAGGCGCGCAGGCTGCCGCCGGGTTCCCGGACCGCGGGCGGGAAGAGGAACTCGCCGGTGGTCGCGTCCAGCACCACGTGCCGGTCGGCGGGCGAGGACTCGCCGAAGTGCTCGACGACCGTCCACCGTTCCCAGCCGTCGTCGGCAGCGACCTCGACCACCGGGGGCTCGCCGTCGAGCCGCACCGGCGGCCGGGCGAGCCGGAAG
>NZ_JBHVFE010000810.1:0-1692 GCF_042801945.1 Kitasatospora sp. NPDC057542 | reverse complement strand
CCGGGGCACTCGCCCCGGGGCTTCGGACTAGGTCAGCAGTCAGCGCGCCGGGACTCTCTCCGGCGTCGTCGTGGCGAGTGCAGCGCGCTTCATGCGTTCCACGGTAGCAGCTCCGCGCTGCCGGTGCTGATCCTTTCCGGATCGGATTCCGGCGCTCAGAAGCCGGCGACTCAGAAGCCGGCGACTCAAAAGAGCGTCACGCACCCGCGCGCGGCCAGCGCCGTCAGCAGCCGGGCCGACGGCCGCACCGCGTTCCACCGCAGGTCCAGCTTCTCCAGGGCGGGCAGTGCCGCCGGATCGGCCAGCCAGTCGGGCAGTTCGGTGATCCGGTTGCCGCGCAGGTCGAGGCGGCGCAGTCGCGGAAGCCCGGCGAGCACGGCGGGCAGTTCGGTGAGGACGTTCTCCCGGAGTTCCAGCTCGCGCAGCTCCGCGAGCCGGCCGACGGAGTCCGGCAATCCTGTCAACTCGTTGCCACGCAGCCACAGTTCGCGCAGCGCACCGAGTTCGCCGATCGACTCCGGCAGGACGGTGAGCCGGTTGTGCTGCGCGCGCAGCTCGATCAGCGAGGCCAATCCTCCGATGGTGGAGGGGAGTTCGGTGAGACGGTTCTCGCCGACATTGAGGTAGCGCAGCACGGTGAGCCGCCCGAGCGCCTCGGGCAGGGCGGTCAGCGCGTTGTCGTGCAGGTAGAGGAAGTCCCCGAGCCCGGTGAGGTCGCAGAGCTCGACGGGCAGTGCGGTGAGCCGGTTGTGCCCGAGGTCGAGGGTCCGCAGCCTGGTCAACCGACCGATTCCGGGCCGGAGTTCACGGATACCGGTCTCGGCGAGGATGAGCACGGTCAGCTCGGTGCGGTCCCACACCTCCGGCGGCACCTCGTCGAGCGGCCGGCGCCACAGGTTGAGCGTCAGATCCGTCATGTCCGTCACGCCCGTCGCGTCGGTCGTACCCGTCATGCCCGTCACGTCCGTCATGCCGACATCCCCTGGGCCGGACCGATGCGGAACTCCGCCAGCTGCCGGCCGTACCAGCGGTCGGTCAGCCCGGCGCTGGTCATCCCGAGGCGCCGGCAGACCGCCGCCGACCGGGTGTTGTCCGGGGCCAGCACGGCGCGGATCTCGGTCAGGCCGTCGGCGAAGCCCTTGGCCAGGACGGCCCGGGCGGCCTCGGTGGCGATGCCGTGGCCCCAGCTGTCGGGGTGAAGGTGCCAGCCGACCTCGATCTCGCCGTTCCCGTCCGGCAGCGGCACCAGCAGGACCGAGCCGGCAACCGTGCCGGTGTCGCGCCGCTCGACCGCCCAGGCGCCGTAGCGCGGGTCGGCGGAGCGCTGCCGGCAGCGCTCGACGAAGGCCCCGGCCTCCTCGGGCCCGGTCATGGCGCGCGGGGTCCGGCCGAGCCACCGGACGACCTCCCAGCGGGAGTAGATGTCGAAGGCGCGCTCCCGGTCCGCCATGGTCCACTGACGCACCACCAGCCGTTCGGTGGTCAGCACCGTCTCCGAGCCCTGTTCCGTTCCCGCCATGGCGCGTACCCCTCTCCGATGATGTGTGGATCACCGTACGCACCCGGGCCACCGGGCGAAACTCCGCAGCCGCTCCACCGCCGGAACCCGGGTGCGAAGTCCCGGCGGTGGAGCGGCGGAACAGCGGGCGGGTCACCAGAGCATCGGCACCCCGCCGGCCGGGGCCGGCGAGC
>NZ_JBHVFE010000808.1:0-1709 GCF_042801945.1 Kitasatospora sp. NPDC057542 | reverse complement strand
GCTTCGCAGCGGTCCGGGCCTTCGATCAAAGGCGGAGGATACGAGATTCGAACTCGTGAGGGATTGCTCCCAACACGCTTTCCAAGCGTGCGCCCTAGGCCTCTAGGCGAATCCTCCGAGGGAGAGCTTAGTACATGTTTCGGGGTGGTCGCGACCACCTATCCCGCAGGCGGGAGGGTGGGGGTGGCCTGTGGATCGTCGGGGCCGGGATCCGGTAGTGTGGGGGTCAGCCCCTCGTGTGGCGTCATCTCTCTGAACCCCCCCAGGGCCGGAAGGCAGCAAGGGTAGGAGGGCTCTGGCGGGTGCACGAGGGGTCTTTGCGTTCCCGGGGCCCTGGCCGGGGGTGAGGGGCGACGCGTTTGTCGGTCCGTCCCGATATCGTCGGTGGTGTGTCCCTAGCCCTGTACCGCCGCTACCGCCCCGAGACCTTCGCGGAGGTCATCGGGCAGGAGCACGTGACCGCTCCGCTCCAGCAGGCCCTGCGCAACAACAGGGTCAACCACGCGTACCTGTTCAGCGGGCCGCGCGGCTGTGGCAAGACGACGAGCGCGCGCATCCTGGCCCGTTGCCTCAACTGTGAGCAGGGGCCGACGCCGACGCCCTGCGGGGAGTGCCAGTCCTGCCGGGACCTCGCGACCGGCGGGCCCGGGTCGATCGACGTGATCGAGATCGACGCCGCCTCGCACGGTGGTGTGGACGACGCGCGCGAGCTGCGCGAGCGGGCGTTCTTCGCGCCGGTGCACAGCCGGTACAAGATCTTCATCCTGGACGAGGCGCACATGGTGACCTCGGCCGGCTTCAACGCGCTGCTCAAGGTGGTCGAGGAGCCTCCGGAGCACCTCAAGTTCATCTTCGCGACCACCGAGCCGGAGAAGGTGATCGGGACGATCCGGTCCCGGACGCACCACTACCCGTTCCGGCTGGTCCCGCCCGGCACGCTGCGCGACTACCTGGCGGAGGTGTGCGGCCGGGAGGGCATCCAGGTCGAGGACGCCGTGTTCCCGCTGGTGGTGCGGGCGGGTGCCGGGTCGGTGCGTGACTCGATGTCGGTCATGGACCAGCTGCTGGCCGGGGCCGACGAGGGCGGCGTCACGTACCAGATGGCCACGGCGCTGCTCGGGTACACCGACTCCGCGCTGCTGGACGAGGTGGTGGATGCCTTCGCCGCGCACGACGGGGCGACGGTGTTCCAGGTGATCGACCGGGTGGTCGAGGGCGGGCACGACCCGCGCCGTTTCGTCACCGACCTGCTGGAGCGGCTGCGCGACCTGGTGATCCTGGCCACCGTGCCGGACGCGGGGGAGAAGGGGCTGATCGACGCCCCGGCCGACCGGGTCGCGGTGATGCAGGCGCAGGCGGACGCGTTCGGCGCGGCCGAGCTGAGCCGGGCCGCCGACCTCGTCAACACCGGGCTGACCGAGATGCGCGGCAACGCGGCGCCGCGGCTGCAGCTGGAGCTGATCTGCGCCCGGGTGATGCTGCCGGGCGCCTACAGCGACGAGCTGTCGTTGCAGGCACGGCTGGACAAGCTGGAGCGGCGGGCGGCGGCGGGCGGGTTCGCCGCGCCGATGGCGGCCCCCGTGGGCATGCCGGTGGCGGCCCCCCCGATGGCGGTCGCGCCGGTGGCCGAGGCTCCGGTCGCGCCCGCGCCGGCGCCCGTCCAGGCCGCGCCTGCGGTGCCGCCCGTGGCCGCGCAGCCCGTGCAGGCC
>NZ_JBHVFE010000807.1:0-1717 GCF_042801945.1 Kitasatospora sp. NPDC057542 | reverse complement strand
GCTCCCCGTCGCAGGGGAGCGGCCTGCGGCCGTTGTCGCGGTGCCGGCGTCAGTCCTTGCGGACCCGGGCGGGCTCGGCGAACTCGGGGGCCGAACGGGCCTGACGGGCCGGCTGAGCGGGCTTGGTGGGCTTGGTGGGCTTCGCCGACGGGTGCTCGGCGAACTCGGGCAGCCACTCCAGCATCTCCGTGCGGAACGGCGCCTTGGCACCCAGCTGGCAGAGCACCCCGATGGTGCTCAGCGTCACCCGGTGGATCAGCAGGTACGCCGGCGGCAGGTTCAGCTGCTTGCCCAGGTTGTAGGCGGGCGAGCGCGGATCGGCGATCCGGGCCGCCTGGGCGCGCATCCAGTGCCGGGTGAAGTGGAAGTTCTCCACCGCGGCCGGCTCGATGATCGGCAGCAGGTAGTCCAGCACCGCGTCCGGATCCAACCGGATCGAGGGCTTCACGAAGCCCTCCGTGCGCAGCATCCGGAGCACGCCCGTCGCGTCCCCGGCCAGCGCCATCCGCAGCGAGGCCCCGATCGGCGCGGGAAGCCCGCCGGGCAGCCGGTCCACGGTGCCGAAGTCCAGCACGCCCAGCCGCCAGCCCGACACCGGGCCGTCGTCCTTCAGCAGCCGGAAGTTGCCCGGGTGCGGGTCCGCGTGCAGCAGACCGGTCCGGGACGGGCCGGCGAACAGGAACCGGGCCAGCAGCTGCCCGGCGCGGTCGCGCTCCTCCTGGGTGCCGTCCGTGATCACCTCGGCCAGCGGGGTGCCGCCCATCCACTCGGTGACCAGCACCTGGTCGGCCTGCGCCACGACGCCCGGCACCACGATGTCCGGGTCGCCCGTGAACTCCTCGGCGTGGCGGCGCTGGGCCTGTGCCTCCAGCTCGTAGTCCAGCTCCTCCGAGACGCGCTCGCGCAGCTCGGTGATCAGCGGCTTGATGTCCAGCCCGGGGATCAGCGGGCCCAGCAGCCAGGCCACCCGGCTCAGCTGCGAGAGGTCAGAGAGCAGTGCGTCGCCCGCACCCGGGTACTGCACCTTGACGGCGACCGTGCGGCCGTCGTGCCAGACCGCCTTGTGTACCTGGCCGATCGAGGCGGCGGCCGCGGGCCGGTCGTCGAACTCGCGGAACAGCTCGCGCCAGTCGTCGCCGAGCCGCTGGGCGAGCGCGGTGTGCACCTTGGCGGCGGGCATCGGGGGAGCGGCGTCCTGGAGCTTGGTGAGCGCCGCCCGGTACGGCCCGGCGACCTCCTCGGGCAGCGCGGCCTCGAAGACGGACAGCACCTGCCCGAACTTCATCGCCCCGCCCTTGAGTTCACCGAGGACCTTGAACAGCTGGTCGGCGGTGGCCTGTTGGAGCTCGGCGGTGACCACCTCGGCGGAACGGCCGCCGATCCGCTTGCCCAGGCCGAGCGTGGCGCGGCCGGCTATCCCCAGCGGCAGGGCAGCGAGCCGTGCCGTGCGGGTCATTGCCTTGCGCGGAAGATCGCTCACCCGGGGCCTCCATTCCCTGGCCGTCCGGTTCCGGACGGCCGACCATCTCTACGCCATTGTGCCCGCTCCCCGACTCGGGTCGGCCGCTATTTCCCGGGCCCCTCCCCCCTCCCCCCACCCACCCTCGCCACCCACCACCCGCTCACCTGCCCGCCACCCGCCCACCGCACCCGCTGCCCGCCTCGTACCCGGAACGGTGGCTCCCGGTCGTCTGCCGGCCCGTGCCCTGCCCAGGGC
>NZ_JBHVFE010000806.1:0-1737 GCF_042801945.1 Kitasatospora sp. NPDC057542 | reverse complement strand
GGGTGTGACCGTGGACGCGAGCGTTGCGCGGTGAGCGCGGTGCCGGCTGCGGCCGGCTCGGCCCCCGGTTCGCCGTCCGGACGGGACGCGAGCGCGTGGGGCCAGACGGCCGGAACCACGGGCCGGGCGGCCGCCGCCGTGCCCCCGCCGACGGGCGCGCCGGCGCCGGGCTCGGGCGTCGCCGACGGGACGGCGAGGGCGACGGTCATCGGGCGTTCACCGAGCAGTCCACGCCTCTGGCGGGTGAGTCGGACGGCGCGCTGCACGCCCAGGCCGCCGGAGGCCGGACGCGCGGGAACCGTCAGGGGAACCGCCGGTCCGCCACCGGTTCCGAGCGGGCCGGCGACCCGCTCCCCCGCTCCGGCAGGGCGGGTCCGGCTCGCGGGGACGACCGGCTGCGCCACGGTTCCGGGGCGCCGCTCCGGGCTGCTGCCGGACGGCCGCGCGGCGGGAGCAGGTGCCGTCCCCGGCGAGGCGTTCGAGACCACTGCGTGCCCGGCCGCCGGTCCGCTCCTGCCGTGCTCCGCACGCGGGTGCGCGGGTCGGCCATCGGCGGCCGGGGTGTTCGGACCCGCAGGGATCCCGACAACACCCAGAGGTGACACGGCAGTTGAACCCGTCTGGCCGTCGGCGGAGCGCGTGGTGGCGCGCTGAACGGGCAGCCCTTCACCGGCCACCGGCGAGACGACGGCAGGTACGGCGTCGCCCACCGCCGGGGCCGGAACCCGCCGGACCGGGCGGCGCCCACCGAGCAGCGGTGCGGCGGCCCCCGCCACGGCCGCCGTCGGCGGCAGCGCGTCGAGCGGCGCGCCCAGGCCCCCACGTGTGCGGGCCGGGGGCGGCCCGGGCGGGACCGGTGCGGCGCGTCCGGGGGTCCGTACGGCACGTTCGGGGGCCGGTGCGGACGGTGCGGGCGAGGAGGGAACGGCCCCGGACGGCGTGCGCTGCACGGGTGCGCCCTCGACCGGCCCGCGCTCGGAGCGGGCCGGTGCCGGGCTCCCCGGCTCGGCGGCCGTACGGGTGCGGCGAGCAGGGGCGGTGGCGTCATGCACCCCGCCGGACGGCCGAACGACGCCGTCGATCCCGGCCGCCTCGGGAGCGGCGGACCCCGCGTCGGCGGGGACCACGGGCATGGCCGGCGCACCCGAGGCGGCGTCAGCGGCCCGAGGGCCGTTGGTGGCCAGGGGTGAGGCGCTCGCGGGCAGCGCGGTCAGGGGCGCGCCGAGGACCGGACGGGTGGCTGCGCCGCTGCTCGGCACGGCGGCGCGCTGGACCGCCCCTCCGCTCTGCGCACCCCGCGCGGGCGCCGCGGCGGCGCCCGTACCGGGCAACGTCCGGACGGCCGCTTCGGCACTCACGGACGGGCGCGTACCGTCGGCGGGCTCTGCCGTCGCCGCTGCGGGCGGCCGCGGCGCGCCCGTGGCCCCGCTCGGCGGCTCGGCGATGGCGTCCGGCTTCCTGACCGGCCCCGGGACGGCCGTCACCGGGCGCGCGGGCAGGGACCGGGGGCGCCGCGCCACGATCAGCGGTTCACTGACGGCGCGCGGCCGCACCGGACGGTGGGCCCGGACCGCCGCCTCGCTCCGACTCGGGGAGGCGGTGGCCGCATCGGGCGCCGGCGTAGCAGGCGTCGGCGCATCCGGCACGACCGCTCCGGGCACCGCAGGGGCCGGCGCCGGCGTAGCAGGCGTCGGCGCGCCAGGCTTCGCCGCAGGGCGCTTCGGCGCAGCCGGCTCG
>NZ_JBHVFE010000805.1:0-1740 GCF_042801945.1 Kitasatospora sp. NPDC057542 | reverse complement strand
CCGCGGCTCAGTGCTTGCCCGCGTCCTTCACCTTCTCCGCGGCCTGCTTCAGATCGCTCTTCGCCTGCTCGGCGCGGCCCTTGGCCTCGACGGTGCGGTCGCCCGTCGCGCGTCCCGCGGCCTCCTTGGCCTTTCCCTTGCCCTTCTCCGCGATGTTGCGCAACTTCTCCTCGGTGCCCATCGCTCTCACTCCTCTTATGACAGGGACGAGATTGCGCCCCGCGGTGGCGTGTGCCCGCGGGAGGTGCTTCCACACCTGCGGCCGTGTCCGCCCGTCATACGGGATTTGACGGCCAGACGATCCTGTGCCGGTAGGTGTGCCCCGGTCCTGGCGGCAGTACCGGACGCCCGGGCGCGGTTACCGGTTTCGGGATCACCGGCGGCGGGCCAGTGTGCCGGCGGCGACGCCGAGCAGGCCTGCGCCGCCCGCGGCGAGCAGGCCGTGATGCTGGGAGGCCCACAACTGTGCGCTGCGGCCCCGGGCCTCGTCGCCGAAGCGGCCCTGGGCCCCGTGGTCGCGGGCCGCGTCCGCCGGGGTCCAGAGGTTGTCCGGGGTGTCGGCGCGGTGCGGTTCCTCGTCCTGCTGGGCGTCGATGCCGGTGCGGGCGAGGTAGCGGTCGAGCAGGCCGGGGACGAGGGCGTTGGCGACCAGGGTGGCGGTGGTGCTGCCACCCACCCAGTACTCCCGCCTGTTCGGGTGGTCGGCCGCGTACCGGACGGCGCGGGCGGCTACCTCCGGCCGGTACACCGGGGCGACGGGCCGGGCGCGGCTCCGCAGGCGGTTGAGCACCCAGTCGAACTGTGGGGTGTTGACCGCGGGCAGCTGCACCATGGTCACCCGCACGCCGGATCCGCTGGCCAGCAGCTCACAGCGCAGTGCCTCGTGCCAGCCCTGGAGGGCGTGCTTGGCGCCGCTGTAGGCGCTCTGCAGCGGAATGCCCCGGTAGGCGATCGCGGAGCCGATCTGCACGATCGTGCCGTGGTCGCGCGGGAGCATGTGATGCAGTGCGGCGCGGGTGGCGTTGACGTAGCCGAGATAGGTGACCTCGGTGACCCGGCGGAACTCGTCCGCGCTGATCTCGGTGAAGGGGGCGAAGACGGAGACGAAGGCGTCGTTGACCCAGACGTCGACCGGGCCGAACTCCGCCTCGGCCCGGGCCGCGACGGCCTCGCACGCCCGATGGTCGGCGACATCGGCGAGGATCGCGCATACCGGTGAGCCGGCCTTCTCGGCCTCGGTCGTGGCGGCGTGCAGTCCGGCCGGTCCTCTGGCCACCAGCACCAGCCGGTTGCGGTCGGCGGCGAAGGCCCGCGCGCAGGCACGGCCGATGCCGGCGCTGGCCCCGGTGATCACCACGGTGCGCGGCTTCGAACGAGTGCGGAGCGTCATGTCGGGCGTCCTTCCGTACGCGGGGTGGCGGCGCCGCCGCGGGTCGGGGCGGCCGTGGTCCTGCCCGGAGGCCGGGAGCAGTGGCCGTTGTGCCGGTGCAGGTGGCGGACCGGCAGCAGCAGCCAGCAGACCGCGAACCAGAGCATGACGCCTCCGGCGATCCAGCCGGAAGCGAGCGACCCCGTCGCGACGCGCAGCAGGAGCAGGAGTGCCGAGCCGATGGTCAGCGCCAGCAGGACCAGGCCGGTGGCCACCAGCCGGGCGGCGGCGTCCACCAGCTGGGGCTTGAGGCGGTGGCCGGCGAAGATCCGGTGGTAGGCGACCGGCGCGGTCAGGGCGCCGGTCGCGAG
>NZ_JBHVFE010000804.1:0-1744 GCF_042801945.1 Kitasatospora sp. NPDC057542 | reverse complement strand
TACGGCAGTTGTAGATCGTGATCTTGTCCATGGGCGGCCGGCCATCGCGATGCTGAGACTCGCTCGACGGGCCTCTATCCCGCCGATCCACCTGCCGGGTCTTCTGCGCCGTCGACGACCGAACGAACGCACTTCATCCAGTCCTCCCAGGCGGCGGGATCCGTCGGCCCACCGTCCGCCTCGATGCCAATGTCGCCCAGGAGCGTGAGAAGGTCGTCCCCGGCGCGGTTCGCGAACTGCCACACGAACCGCGACATGGCCACGAAGGCTTCGCGCTCACTCAACTCGTAGCGACTCATCAGGGCTCTCCATCCTCGGGCGGGGCCCGGCAATCCAGAGCAGGCAGTCGTGATCCTGCGCGCTTGGTCAAGGGTGCGGCCACCGAAGATCATCGTGGTTTGTGAAGACAACGAAGGATCAAGCGGTGGCCGCAGGTCACAGCGTAGACGTTGAACGATGGCAGGCCATGTTCGAGGGCCTGATGAACCGTGTGGCAGGTCGGTTCGCCCGGGTGGAACCCCGCCGCCGGGCCCGCTCCCTGGTACTGGGTCTGCTGTCGGACTTGCCGCGCAAGAACTGCTGGACGATCGCCGAGCACGCCGGGGACACCACCCCCTACGGGATGCAGCACCTACTGGGCCGCGCCAAGTGGGACGCCGACGCGGTCCGCGACGACATCCGTACCTACGTGGTGGACCACCTGGGCGACGAGGAGGCGGTCCTCGTCGTGGACGAGACCGGCGACCTGAAGAAGGGCACCGCGACGGTCGGCGTCCAGCGCCAGTACACCGGCACTGCGGGCAGGATCGAGAACGCCCAGGTCGCGGTCTACCTCGTCTACTCCGCGCAGGCCGGACACGCCGCCGTCGACCGGGAGTTGTACGTCCCTCGCTCCTGGACCGAAGACCGCCGGCGGTGCGGGTCGGCTGGGATCCCCGACCGCGTCGGCTTCGCTACCAAGCCCGCTCTGGCCGCACGGATGATCACCCGCGCCCTGGACTCCGGCGTCCCGGCGCGATGGGTGGCCGGCGACGAGGTCTATGGCGGGAACCCGACTCTTCGCACCGCGCTTGAGCAGCGCGAGGTGGGATACGTCCTCGCGGTCGCCCGTGACCACCCGATCGCTACGCGGGCGGGGAAGTCGCGGGCGGATGCCCTGGTCAAGAAGATGCCTAAGCGGGCCTGGCAGAAGCTCTCGGCCGGGACCGGGGCGAAGGGCCACCGCTTCTACGACTGGGCCGTGGTCCACATTGCCGAAGACCGCCCCGGACATCACCAGCTCCTGGTCCGCCGCAACCGGCGCACAGGCGAACTTGCCTTCTACCGCTGCTATTCACCCACGACTGTGCCGTTGTCCACGCTCGTACGGGTGGCCGGGCGTAGGTGGACGGTCGAGGAGACCTTCCAGTCCGGAAAGGGGCTGACCGGACTGGACGAGCACCAGGTCCGCCGGTGGACGTCCTGGCACCGCTGGGTCACTCTCGCGATGCTCGCGCACGCTTTCCTGGCTGTCGCCACCGCGCACGAACGCGCACACCGGCCCGCCCCCGACGGGCTAATCCCGTTGACCTGCAACGAGATCGCGCATCTGTTCAACACCCTTATCGTGCGGCCTGCTCACACCTCCGAGCACCGCTTCCGCTGGTCCCACTGGCGCCGACGCCATCAGGCCAGAGCCCGCAACAGCCACTATCTGCGACAAGCATCAGCCCGACCATGATCACGATCTACAGCTGCCGTACTA
>NZ_JBHVFE010000803.1:0-1745 GCF_042801945.1 Kitasatospora sp. NPDC057542 | reverse complement strand
GAGGTGTGGACCACCGCCAAGGACGGCGTGGCGCCCGCCCTGCTCCCGCCCCCGCCGCCAAGCCCACCGTCGCCGAGCGCATCTTCGACGCCTTCGTGACCGGCACCTGGACGATCGAGTCCACCAGCACGCGCGGCGACAAGGCCCACGGCAAGATCACCATCGAGTCCGGCGGCCGCAACGGCGGCTGGACGCTCGTCTGGGACGACCTCGACGGCAAGCCCGTCACCTGGCGCGGCAGTCTGCTGCTGCGTGGCGGGCACCTGTCGCTGAGCTTCTTCGAGGGCCCCAAGGCGCTGATGGCCGGGCGCGGCCCCGAGGCCCTCCAGGTGCCGGACAGCGTCGGCGAGTCCGGGCAGCTGTCCTTCCCCTGGACGCCACCCGGCGCCACCGCCGGCAGCACCAAGGACAAGCTGGACGTCAGCTACTCGGGCAACACCCTGCGCATCGTCCACACGGCGGGCCACAGCCCCACCACCCACGTCTGCACCCGCATCTGAGCGGCGCTCACGCCACCGCCCCGGCGACGGGGCGGCGGCGGGTGAACCAGCAGGCCAGCAGGAGGTTGGGCACCCAGCACAGCCAGGCGATGGCGGTGTAGGAGGTCCGGAAGTCCAGGCGCGCGGCCGTCGCGGCGAGCAGCATGAGGCGCAGCGTGACGGCGGCGAAGGTGAGCGCGAAGCTGCGGATCATCCAGCGGCGGTGGTCGATCACCCGGCCGTCCAGGATCGCCCGCAGCCCGGCGCCGCCGGTCACCAGCCAGGCCACGGCCAGGCAGGCGAAGCCGAGCCCGGCGACCGCTCCCCGTACGCGACCGGCGCCAGCAGCAGCGCCCCCACCCCGCCGACCAGGCAGGCGAGCAGGTAGGTGACGCCGATGCGGCGGTGCCGGCGCGGGCTGCGTTCGCGCAGGCGGGTGGAGAACTGCCACGGCCCGACCGCCAGGGCCGTGACCGCTCCGAAGATGTGGATGTAGAGCGGGACTTCGTGGCTCAGGTAGGTGGCGCGCTGGTGCTCGAAGAACACCGCCGGGTCGAAGCTGATGTACTTGGCGGAGATGACGACGATGAGCATGGAGAGCACCGTCATGACGGCCCAGCCGGCCCGTGTGATGCGCATGGACCGAGTCTGGGGCCTGCTGCCGTGGGCCGGCATCCGGATTGCCCCCGAGAAGAACCCCCAGAGAACCCCACCTCCCTTGCTGGGAAGCGCAGTTGAAACCTGACATCGAGATCATTCCCTCGAAGGGGTTGTCCCGGTCCGGAGTTCCTTGGAATCGATCCCGGCGCGGCTAGCGTGAGCGGCGATCCCCCTGAGAACTCCCTCTGGAACGAAGGAATCCCATGTCCGACGCCTACGTCTACGTCAAGGACAACACGGCCGAGATCAGCCTGCCCGCCGACGCCAAGGTGACCGTCAAGGCCAAGACCAACTCGTCCAGCACCCAGCAGGTGCGGCTCACCGGCAAGGACGGCACGGTGGACCTGCTGTTCAGCGGGACGGGCGAGCACAACACCGCCATCGGCCAGGAGACCATCACCGGGCCGGCCGTCCTCACCGCCGTCTTCGAGTTCGCCGCGGCCGACGGCGCCTTCCGGCCGAGCAAGCTCAACTCCGGCGGCCCGTACGCGATCGGCAACTACAACCTGCTGGTGGTCGTCGCCGAGAACGGCGACGACGCCGACTACAACGACACCATCCTCGAATTCAGCTGGCACACGCCGAGGTAGCCGCAGGGGCAGCGGG
>NZ_JBHVFE010000802.1:0-1765 GCF_042801945.1 Kitasatospora sp. NPDC057542 | reverse complement strand
GAGTCCTGTCCGCTGAGGATCTCGATGCGGACGGGGGCGGTCGGGTGGCGACGCGTCAGGCTCAGGCCTGCTTGGTCTCCCAGAAGATCTTGTCGACCTCGGCGATCAGGTCCAGCAGGGCCTGGCCGGTGGCCGGGTCGGTGGACGCCTTGGCGGCCGAGGCGGCCTTCAGGGTGTCGTTGATCAGCTGGTGCAGCTGCGGGTACTTCTCGAAGTGCGGGGCCTTGAAGTAGTCGCTCCACAGCACCGAGATGTGGTGCTTGACGGCCTCGGCGCGCTGCTCCTTGATGATGATGGCGCGGGCGCGGAAGTGCGGGTCCTCGTTGGCCTGGTACTTCTCCTGGGTGGCCTTGACCGACTCGGCCTCGATCCGGGCCTGCGCCGGGTCGTACACGCCGCAGGGCAGGTCGCAGTGGGCGTGGGCGGTGGCGCGCGGTGCAAACAGACGAGAGAACATGGGAGTCCTTCCTTAGATCGTCTTCCCGCGCCCGAGATTACCCTTCCGCCCTCCCGGTTTCGCGATCGGGCGGTGGGCCTAGGGCAAAAGGCGGACCTGGAAACGGGGCATTCGGGACATCGAACGGGTGACGGTCCGTGCGGCAGACTGGGGGCGGGCGGATCGGGAGGAGGAGTCGTGGCGCGGAGCACGCGGCCGGAGGGTGCCGGAGCCGGGAGGCAGGGCCGGGACGGTGGCGCGCTGCCGTTCGGGCTGGTCGACGTGGCGGGGCCGTCGATGGTCCCGACCCTGCGCGAGGGCGACCAGCTGCTGGTCCGCTACGGCGCGCCGATCCGGCCGGGCGCGGTGGTGGTCTTCCGCCACCCGTTCCAGCAGGACCTGCTGGTGGTGAAGCGGGCCGCCGAGCGCCGGGCCAAGGGCTGGTGGCTGCTCTCCGACAACCGCCCGGTGGACAGCGACAGCCGCAGCTACGGCGCGGTCCCGGACGAGTTGGTGCTCGGCCGGGCGCTGCTGCGGCTGCGTCCGAGCCCGGCCTGGCTGGCGCCGGGGCGACGCCTGGAGCGGCTGCTGCTCGCCCCGCGGCTGGCCCGGGTGCCGGGCCTGGCCCGCCGGCTCGGCGTCTGGGTGGAAGAGGTCTAGGACCCGCTAGGCGCGGGCCGCGGCCTCCGCCTCCTGGCGCTTGCGGGCCCGGTAGGCGGCCACGTTGGCGCGGGTCGCGCAGCGGTCCGAGCAGTAGCGGCGGGAGCGGTTGGTCGAGGTGTCCAGGTAGGCGTTGCGGCAGGGCGCGGCCTGGCAGATGCCCAGCCGGTCGGCGCCCAGTTCGGTCAGGTGGACGGCCAGGCCCATGCACGCGACCGCGCTGAAGTGCGCGGTGGCGGTCGGCGAGTTGTCGGCCAGGTGCAGGTGCCAGCGCGGCCGTCCGGCGTCGTCCAGGTAGTCGTGCCCGGAGATCAGCGGGCTGACGGGGTACTCCATCAGCAGGCTGTTCAGCAGGTCGACCCCCCGGGTCTCGTCCCCTTCGGCGGCGGCCTCGAAGACCCCGCGCAGCCGGGTCCGCACCGCCCGCAGCCGGGGCAGGTCGGACTCGTCGGCGAGGGCGGCGGCCCGCGAGGAGTCGGAGAACAGGGCACGCACCGCCTCCACGGAGGTCAGTGTGTCGGTGCCGCGCTCGGGCTCCTCGGTGTTCACCAGCCGAACGGCGAGATCGGCGTAGGCGGCGAGCTCCACAGGGGTCCTTCCAGAATTCGGTAACGGGCTGACTGCCTCCAGCCTATTACCCGTGCGGGGAAAACGTCGGCGCCCGGCAGG
>NZ_JBHVFE010000801.1:0-1794 GCF_042801945.1 Kitasatospora sp. NPDC057542 | reverse complement strand
CCCCCACGGAGCACCCGGCCGACCGGCGTCACCGGGGGTCTCAGGTCGCGGTCGGCGCCCCCGGGTGGGAGGCCCCGCCGCCGGACAGGTCGGCCAGCGACGCGCTGCCCAGCACCCCGCCGAGCAGCCCCCCGGAGCTCGGGCTGGACTTGGGCGCCGCCCCCGCGCCACCGGCGCCCGGGGTGCTGCGCGACGCCGGAGCGGAGCCGCCCGAGCCGCCGGACGGCGCGGACGCGGCCGGGGAGGCGCCCGACCCGGCCTCCGCCCTGCCCGAGTGCCCCTTGCCGCTCGGCGTCGGGGTGGCCGGTTTGGTGGGCGGCGGGGTGGTCGCACTCGGCGTCGCAGTGGCCGGGCGCGGGGCGGCGGGCGGGGGCGTGGTGGACGTGCCCTTGCCGCCGGGGGTGCCGGACGGGCCGCCGGACGGCCAGACCGGGGTGCCGTAGTCGGTGACCGGACGGTCCGGCGCCTGGTGCGCCCGGGCACCGGTGCGAACGGCGGCGCCGAACATCGAACCGAGCAGCAGGGTCACGCCGACCACGACCGTGGTGACCACGGTGCCGCGGCGCAGCACCCGGCGGCGCAACGCAGCGGGTGCGTCCGCGCCGAACCGGCGCCAGGCCTCCAGGCTGAGCCGCCCGTCCAGCGAGGCGAACGGCGCCCCGGCGATCAGCAGCGGGCTCCACGCCGCGAGGAAGATCAGGTCCGGGGTGTCGTAGACCGGGACGGCCCGCCAGCTGACGGTGAACAGCAGCGCGGCGGAGAGCGCCATCGCCGCGCCGGCGGCGAGCCGCTGCCAGAGGCCGAGGACGGTCAGCACGCCGACCACGATCTGGGTGAACGACACCACCAGCCCGGCGCCCACCGGGTGCGCCATGGCGAAGGCCAGCAGCGGTTCGGCGACCTTCCACGGGTGCAGCGAGGAGAGCCAGCGCATCATCGAGCCGCGCTCTCCGCCGTCGAAGTACACCGGGTCGCAGAGCTTGCTGAACCCGGCGTAGACCGAGAGCGAGCCGAGGACGGCGCGCAGCGGCAGCAGCACCAGGCCGAGGTCGACCCTGCGGCCCGGGTACCAGGGCTGCTTGCCCGCGGCGTCCGCGGCGGAGACCTCGGGCAGCTCGCCGCTCGGGGTCCAGCCGTGCGGCTCGCCGACCGGGCCGACGCCCGCGTCGGTGGCGGTGCCGGTGCCCTCGCGGGGCTGGCGCGGGAGGGCCCGGGCGCCCGCGAGGGACGGGAGCACCTGGGTGTCCGCCTCGACCAGCCGGACACCGCCGGCCGGGGTGCCGCCCTGGCGCACCGCTTCCAGCAGCCGGGTGGCCGCGAGGTCCCCGGGGGGCGCCTGGCCGGTCCAGGTGACGGCGGTGACCCGGCCCTTGCGGCGCGGCGCGCCGCCGACCCCGGCCCCGGCCATCGCCGGGACGGCCGGAGCGGGCACGACGACCTGCGGGGTGACCAGCGGACGGCCGATCAGGCCCTGGTTGGCGTACGGGTCGCCGAACGCGGCGCCGGTGGACAGCAGTCCGGCCGGGGCCTCGAGCAGCGGCGCCATCGGGGCGCCGAGCCGGAGCCGGAAACTCGCCTGGGTGCTGCTGAGCCGCGAAGGGTCCGACTCCACCTTGACGGTGTTGAGGCCGGGGCCCGCGTCTATCCCTGTGCTGCCGTCGCCGAACAGGGGGCGCCGAGGTGTTCTGGTGTCCACGCCCGTCTAACCGGGTGACGGCCGCTTAGGACACTCTCCCGGGTGGATGTCCGACCCACACTTGAAGTGATCATGAAAAAAGCGATCGGGCCCGGTCC
>NZ_JBHVFE010000800.1:0-1811 GCF_042801945.1 Kitasatospora sp. NPDC057542 | reverse complement strand
GGCGCCGGATGAAGCAGGGGCGCCGCCGCCAGCGAGCGCAGACTGTCCAAAGCGGCCCGCACCGCCTCCAGACGTCCGGTGACAGCGCTCAACTCGCTCTCCAGACGCTCCTGCTGCTCCTGGAGCGCGGGAAGCTCGCGTTCCAGGAGGGCGATGGTGGACTCGACGCCGTCACGCGTCTCGAATGTGGTGGTCATACCTACCTCGCTCATGGTTTCCGGGTCCGACCGCCGCAGGTGCGGTGGCACCCTCGTGGAAGGCATCGAGCAAGGCAGTCTACTGATCGGCCGGCTTGTTGTCGGTCAGCGAGGCGAGTTTCACATTGGCCTCTTCCTCGGCTGTCGCGAGGAAGAGGTGTCGGACTGGGCCAGCCGCTTGCCCACCGGCGCTGATCTGCGTAGGTGCCTCCCGTCGGACGGTCAGTTTGCGGTGGCGTGGGCGTTGTTCCGGCGGCAGCGTGTCGATCATTTCGCGGATCTCGGTGACGAGGTGGTCGAGGGCTTGGCGGGAGACGCCGGTCAGCGCGGGGTGGGTGGCCAGGGCCGCGTCGAAGGTGTGGGCCGCGCGAGGGTGGGAACGACGTCCGGGCGGCTGCAGCGGCACCGGCGGGACGCCCGGCTGCGGCGGGGCAGCGTAGCGCAGCGGCCACTCCTCGTCGTAGGGCACGACCTCCAGGTGCTCGACAGGCGGGGCGCCGTGCACCCATGGGTTCTCCTCGCCCTGGTCTCGGGCTTCTTCGTTCCGTTCTGTCATTCGGCCACCCTGGGAACGCAGACTGCCGTGCGGGAGGCCGACCTCGCGCTCGACGGTGTCCCGCACGAGGGCGTGAACGTCACCGTAGGTGGTCTCGGAACGCATGGAGACCTGGACGAGGACGCCGTCGACGAGGACGAGGATGCGCAGGGCGCTGGCGGCCGGATCGGGGACGAAGAAGACGCCGGCGTCGTGGCCGCGCCGGAGCAGGTCGGCCAGGACGTCGAGTCCCGCGATCATCTGCCTGTCGACTTCGCGGGCCAGTTCGGGCCGCCGGGGGGCGGCGACCCAGGCGCTCATCCAGATGCGGGCGTTGGCGCTTCCCATGCTGAGGGACCGCTCGATCAGCGCGCGGAGGGCATCGGCGGGCGGCAGGTCCTGGCACGCCTGCTTGTCCCGGTCGTTCTGGGCGCTCGCGGTCTGGGCGAACGCGGCCACGACGAGATCGTCGACGGCGGGGAAGTAGTGGTGGATCAGCCCCGACGTGACGCCGAGCGTGTTGGCGACGTCGCGTGAAGTGATCCGGTCAGACGTACCCGACCTGCTGATCTCCGCCGTCCCGTACGCGCACTACGACCCGCACGCCTACCGGCTGCGTCCGGCCCGCGTCAGCCGGCACCTGACCGACGGCGACACCATCGACCTCGGCGACCGGCAGCTCACCGTCCTGCACCTGCCCGGACACAGCCCCGGCAGCATCGCGCTGTACGACGCCCGGACCCAGACGCTCTTCTCCGGCGACGTGGTCTACGACGACCAGCTCCTCGACGACATCCACGGAGCCGCCCAGAATGCGTACGTCGCCACCATGGCCAGACTGCGCGACCTGCCCATCACCGTCGTCCACCCCGGACACGGGCCCTCGTTCGACGGAACCCGGCTACGCGAGATCGCCGACACCTACATCGCCGCCCGCACCTGAGAGGACGTTCTGAGCCGCTTTGCCCGGTTCGACTGTTGGCTCGGGATGCTCCTATGGACGTCAAGCCGCAGGAGCAAGGTCGGTTTGAGTGATGTGTCGGGTTGTCGGTGTGCTGGTCAGGGCGCGGTAGATCTCG
>NZ_JBHVFE010000799.1:0-1831 GCF_042801945.1 Kitasatospora sp. NPDC057542 | reverse complement strand
GTTCGCTGACGGCACCCGGCCTCGCGGACCGCGGGAGTCCTACCAGCGCCTGCGCGACGGCGCCGGGTTGAGCTTGGCGCTGAGCGCCGAGAGGAAGGTCGGGAGCTTGTCGACCATGGCCTTGGGGACCGGGGTGGTCTGGACGCTGCCCCTCCGCACGTCCTCGACAACGAGCGTGTAGGTGCCGTTCTCCTCGACGAGTTCGGCGGCGAAGAGCAGGGTTTGGGTCGAGGTTTCCATCGGGGTCCTAGGCTTGGGGGTCGTTGAGCCAGGCGGTCCACGCCTTGGTGGCCTGCTGCTCGTCGGCGTCCTCGGCGAACAGGTGGTGGCCCAGCCAGATCGGCACGTTCCAGGTGCTGCCGTTGAAGAACCGGTACAGCGCGTCGGGGCCGCGCAGGCCGACGAAGTCGGTGCTGAGCCAGTCCACGACCACCTCCACGGGGCCGCCGTCCGGGCCCGGGACGAGGAGTGGGAACCGGTCGCCGACGGCCGCGTCGTCGGCGAGGCCGAGGCGTCGGCGCAGAGTGGCGAAGTCGACCGGGTCGGCGGTGGGTTCGGGGCGCTGGGCCCTGACGTAGACGGCGGGGCGGCCGGCGAAGTGCCGCAGGTACTCGGCGAGGGCGTGCTGGTAGAAGTCGACGTGCTTCTCGGCCGCGTCCGACTTGGCGTCCCAGGCCCAGGCGTCGTCGACGACGCCCGTGTGCACCCAGTGGATTCCCATCCGCAGATGGCTCGTTCCCCCGTCTACCGGCTCGATGTGGTAGCTGAGCGTGTTGGAGAACCCGCCGTCCTGGGTCGCCCGGACGGCGAAGTGGTGCGGCGGCTCCCACGCCACGACGGTGGCATCACCCCGGGTGGCCTTTCCGCCGACGCGCGGCTCGACCTCCATCGGGTACAGCCAACCCAGGTTTCCGGCGCCGGTGGCGACCGCGTGCCAGACCTGCTCGGGTGTGGCGGGCAGGTCCTGCTCCCGGCGGACCTCGAACTCTCGGGCCATGGTGGGTACTCCTTCATCGTCGTTCATGGGTCAGTAGGTGAGCGGGAGGGCGCTCAGCCGCCGTTGCAGCGGGTTGGGCCGCCATTCGAGGGCGGCCCCGTCGGCGGCCTCGTCGGCCAGTCGCAGCCGTGGGAACCGGCGGACCAGAGTGCCGACGGCCACCTCCGCCTGGAGCCTGGCCAGCGGGCCGCCGAGGCAGAAGTGCGGGCCGTGGCCGAAGCTCAGGTGCCGGTTGCCGGGGCGGGACAGGTCGAGCCGTTCGGGGTCCTCGAAGCGGTCCGGGTCCCGGTTGGCCGCAGCGAGGAACGGGTACACCAACTCCCCCTCCCGCAGCGTCCGCCCGCCGATCCGGAGGTCCTCGGCGACGACCCGGACGATCGCCTGGGTCACCGTGTCGTAGCGGGCCAGTTCCTCGACGGCGGTGCGGATCAGCGCCGGGTCCTCGCGCAGCCGGGCCAGCTGGTCCGGGTGGCGCAGCAGGGCGAGCACGCCGTTGCCGATGAGGTGGGTGGTGGTCTCGCCGCCGGCGGTGATCAGGACGAAGCAGGTGGACAGCAGTTCGGAGTCGGTGAGCCGGTCGTCGTGCGCCTGGGTCGCGACCAGGGCGCTGATCAGGTCGTCGCCCGGGTCTGCCCGACGCCGGCGGACGAGCCGGGCGAGGTACTCCTCGTACTGCCCGATCGCCTCCTCGGACTTGTCGATGTCCTCGCCCAGCCGACTGAAGCGGCGGAACCAGGTCTCGACCTGCGGACGGTCCTCGGGCGGGATGCCGAAGAGCTCGCAGGTGACGGACAGCGGCATCGGGGCGGCGACCGCCCCGATCAGGTCCATCGG
>NZ_JBHVFE010000798.1:0-1832 GCF_042801945.1 Kitasatospora sp. NPDC057542 | reverse complement strand
GGCCCGCGCCGCGGCGGGCGGCTCGGGCGCGCGCCCGGGGGCCGGCATGCCGGGACGGCCGCTCTCCTGCCGGGCCGGAGCCGGTGCCGGGGCGCCCCGTCCGGGTCGTGCGCCGCGGGTACCGCCGCCGGAGCCCGCCGCCGCACCGCGCGCCGCCAGCTCGCTGAGCCGCTCGTGCAGCGCGGCGGCCCCGGGCCGTTCGGCGGGCTCCTTGGCCAGGCAGGCCCGGATCAGCGGTGCCAGTTGCGGCGGTACCGCCGAGAGGTCGGGCTCCTCGTGGACGACCCGGTACAACATCACCTCGGAGGACGCCCCGGACCCGAACGGGGTGTCGCCGGTGAGCGCGTACGCGAGCGTGGCGCCGAAGGCGAAGACGTCGGTGGCGGGTGTGACGGCGGCTCCGCGGACCTGTTCGGGCGCGAGGAAGCCGGGGGAGCCGACCGCGGTGCCGACGTGGGTGAGCGTGCTGGCGCCGCGTGACCACGCGATGCCGAAGTCGATGATCCGCGGGCCCCGGGGCGAGAGCAGGATGTTGGACGGCTTGAGGTCCCGGTGGACCACCCCCGCCTCGTGCACCTTGACGAGTCCGTCGGCCAGTGCGGCCCCGATCCGGGCCGCCTCGGGCCAGTTCAGCGGCCCCTCGTCGCCGACCCGCTTGTAGAGCGAGGGCCCCGGCACGTACGCGGTGGCCAGCCAGGGCCGCTCGGTCTCGATGTCCGAGCCGACGACGCGCGCGGTGCAGCCGCCCCGGATCCGGGAGGCGGCGGCGATCTCGCGGGCGAAGCGGGTGCGGAACTCCTGGTCCTCGGCGAGCTCGGCGCGGATCAGCTTGAGGGCCACGCGCTGCCCGCGGCGGTCGGATCCGAGGTACACCACGCCCATGCCGCCGGCGCCCAGTCGCCGGTGCAGGCGGTACGGCCCGACGATGCGGGGGTCCTCACGCCTCAGCCGCATCATCGCCATGTCTCGTTCCCCGTCAGCCTGTGGGTGAGGCCCCGTCGGTTGGGCCATCGTCAGTTCCTGTCTGGCACAGCTTACGGACTGCCCGCTGCGGTGTGCTGATACGCAACACCTGAAGCCACCGTGCGATTGTCCGATCTTGCGCTGACCTGCAGGTCACAGGGTCGCCGAAGAGCTTCTCGGGGTTCTCCCTCAGGGTTCCCTCGGGGGTCGGATGAGACTTCCGTCCCCCTGCGGTAGTAGTCGCGGAGTCCGATCGTCATCCTCCGGGACGTCCGAGGAACAGTACGACGGCATGACGCCCGGAGAACCCCTGACCAATAGCGTTGTGTTCAGCGGTGGACGGGGAGCTCGTCCCCCGAGGTAAGCCGTCCACCGCGCCAACTCGACCGGATCAGGAGCAAGGAAATGCCACCGCAGCTCACGGGAACCCCCCGCCGCCGTCGGCCGGCCTCCGTCCAGCCCCGGTCCGCCGAGCAGCCCACGCGGCACCCCGCCGTGGCGCTGGCCATGGCCCTGCCGTGCGCCGTGCTCCTGGTGCTGCTCTTCGGCGGGTGGGAGCAGATGGCGAACCAGGCCCAGGCCGTCGCCGATCTGATCACCCGCTGAGCAGGAGGAGGAAGGAGACGCCGGCCCCGACGGGCCGGCCGAAGACTGGCACCGATCCCCTGGGGACGGGGAACGGTGTCGCCGGGGAGGCCGCGGCCGCGATGACACGCGGACGGGCGAGAGCGGCGCGCAGAGCGCCCCGGCAGGCGGAGATGCCGCGTACGGACGTCGGTGAGGGCGCCCGTACGCGGCTCTTCTCTTTACCCGGCACCCGAAGCCACCGAACGGGACGACAAACGGCCGGGGCCGCGACCCTCACGGAT
>NZ_JBHVFE010000797.1:0-1842 GCF_042801945.1 Kitasatospora sp. NPDC057542 | reverse complement strand
GGCCGGACGCGGAGCAGCGTCCGGCCGCCGGCGGCCTACTGCTCCAGGATCCAGTCCGTCACCAGCTCCTCCAGCACCCCCAGCGGCAGGCTGCCGTGCCCGATCAGCTGGTGGTGGAACTCCCGGATGTCGAACCGGGCGCCGAGTGCCGCCTGGGCCCGCTCACGGTGCCGCACGATCTCCCGGCGGCCGATCAGGTAGGCGGTGGCCTGGCCCGGCCAGGCGATGTAACGGTCGATCTCGTTGCGGACGTTGGCCTCGGGGGTGGCGGTGTTGGCCCGCATGTAGGCGATCGCCCGCTCCCGGGACCAGCCGTAGTGGTGCATCCCGGTGTCCACCACCAGCCGGACCGCCCGCACCGCGTCCAGTGAGAGCATGCCGAACCGGGACAGCTCCGAGCCGTACAGCCCCATCTCGTCCGCGAGCCGCTCGGTGTACAGGCCCCAGCCCTCGACGTGGGCGGTCAGCTGGCCGCTCGGGTTCTGCCGGAACCGCGGCAGGTGGTGCAGGGTCTGCGCGACGGCGAGCTGGAGGTGGTGGCCGGGGACGCTCTCGTGGAAGGCGATCGCCTCGTACTCGTAGCTGAACCGGGTCTCCGGGCGCAGCGTGTTGATCCAGTGGGTGCCGGGCAGCCCGCCCGGGCCCGGCGGCTGGTAGTAGGCCAACGGCGCGGTCTCCGCCCCGATCGGGTCGATCTCCCTGGTCACGCAGTCGGCGATCGGGTACGGGCGGAACCAGTCGGCGCTGGCTCGGCGGGCCCGCTCCAGCGCGCCGTCCACCAGGGCGATGATCTCGGCCGCGCTGCCGAAGCGCAGCGAGCGGTCCTCGCGCAGCGCGGCCAGCACGGCCGCGGGTTCGGTGATGCCCAGCACCTTGCCGCCCAGCTCGGCGAACTCCTCGCGCAGTGCCGCGACGGCCTCCAGACCGATCCGGTGCACCTCCTCCGGGGCGAGCCCGGGCCGGGTGAAGCGGGCGACGGCGTCCGCGTAGCCCTCGGTGCCGCCCGGTACGTGGCAGACCCCGGCCTTGTCGTCCGGCCGGGCGCCCGGCGCCAGCTGCTGGGCCAGCCCGGCCCGGAAGCGGGCCACCGCCGGGCGGACGGCGTCGCGCACGACGGTCCGGGCGCGCTCGTGCTCCCGGCGGTCGGCCAGCGGCCGCAGCAGCTTGTCCTCGGCAGGGTCGGTGGCCAGGTAGGCCTCCAGCTGGGCGACGGCGGCGTCGACCCCGCTGCGCAGAGGGAGGCGGCCCTCGGCGGCGGCGTCCAGGATGCCGCGCAGGGCGGCGTCGAAGTAGCCGGGCAGGCCGGCGAGGCGCTTCAGGTAGGCGTCGGCGCCCTCCTGGTCGACCGAGGTCATGGCGAGCGCGGAGAAGGCCTCGTTCTGCGGGGCGATGATGGTCGCCGAGACGCTGAACTCCGCCAGGCCGTGGGTGATCTGGCCGATGCCGTTGTCGATCAGCCGGGCGAGCACCCGGTGGGTGATCCGGTCCTCGCCGGCCAGCGTGTCGAGCGGGATCGCGGCCAGCCGCTCGGCGAAGCCGCGCAGCGCCTCGCGGTGGCGGTGCGCGGCCGCGCGGGACGGGTCGGGCACCAGGTGGGCGTAGCCCTCGACCCCGCTGAGGGTCGCATCGAACGGGTTGTGGGTGTTCTCGGCGGCGAAGAACTCGTCCGCGAGTGCGGCGATTCCGGCGTGCTGAGGCTGTTCGATCACTGGTCGCTCCCCCGATGCGATGTGGTGTGGTGTCCACCGGTGTTGCCCACCGGTGTTGCCCACCGGCGGTGCCGGCGGCGTCGCCGGGCCGGCGCGCCCGGTACGGATCGGGGCACCCTGCGGTGCCCCGATC
>NZ_JBHVFE010000796.1:0-1853 GCF_042801945.1 Kitasatospora sp. NPDC057542 | reverse complement strand
CAGGCCCGCACCTCACCGGTGCGGGCCCTCGCCCATGCCGCCGTACGGCCGGGGCGGCGCACCTCCCTTTCCGACGGCCGACCCAGCCCGCAGCGCGGGCTGCCGACCGACGGACGGAGATCCCGTGACCACCCCTGCCCGCCCGCCGCGCGACCGCGGCCCCCGCACCACCGACCAGGCCCGCCGCAGCGCCGGCGGCGACCGCACGCGCAAGCCGCGCAGCCGCGGCGGCGCCCCCAAGCAGGGCCGGCCCGCCGTCGCGCCCGAGGCCGCCGACTTCACCGTGGTCCAGGGCACCCCGGCCCGGCCCCCGGCGGCGTCCTTCGCCGAGCTCGAACTGCCCAAGGCGATCCTCTCCGCGCTCGGCCGCGAGGGCGTCACCGAGCCGTTCCCGATCCAGGCCGCCACGCTGCCCGACTCGATCGCCGGGCGCGACGTGCTCGGCCGCGGCCGCACCGGCTCCGGCAAGACCCTGGCCTTCGGCCTGCCGCTGCTCGCCCGCACCGCCGGGCGCCGCGCCGACGCCCGGCACCCGCTGGCGCTCGTCCTGGTGCCCACCCGCGAGCTGGCCCAGCAGGTCACCGAGGCGCTCACCCCCTACGCGACCGCCGTCAACCTGCGGATCACCACGGTCGTCGGCGGCATGTCGATCAACAAGCAGGCCAACGCGGTGCGCCGCGGCACCGAGGTGCTGGTGGCCACCCCGGGCCGGCTGGACGACCTGATCGGGCGCGGCGACGTCAATCTCTCCGACGTCGCGATCACGGTCCTCGACGAGGCCGACCAGATGGCCGACATGGGCTTCCTGCCGCAGGTCAGCAAGCTGCTGGAGCAGGTCGCCGAGGGCGGACAGCGGATGCTGTTCTCCGCCACCCTGGACCGCAACGTCGACCGGCTGGTCAAGCGCTTCCTGGCCGACCCGGTGACCCACTCGGTCGACCCCTCGGCCGGCGCGGTCACCACCATGGACCACCACGTGCTCCAGCTGGAGCCGACCGACAAGGCCTCCGCCACCGCGCACATCGCCTCCCGCGACGGCCGCGTGATCATGTTCGTGCACACCAAGCACGGCGCCGACCGGCTGGCCAAGCAGCTGCTCGCCAACGGCGTGAAGGCCGCCGCGCTGCACGGCGGCAAGTCCCAGCCGCAGCGCAACCGGGTCCTGGACCAGTTCCGGGACGGCCACGTCACCGCGCTGATCGCCACCAACGTCGCCGCCCGCGGCATCCACATCGACGGCCTGGACCTGGTCGTCAACGTCGACCCGCCGGTCGACCACAAGGACTACCTGCACCGTGGCGGCCGCACCGCCCGGGCCGGCGAGTCCGGGACGGTCGTCACCCTGGTGCTGCCCGAGCAGCGCCGCGAGGTCAACCGGCTGATGACGGTGGCCGGCATCCGCCCGACCGTCACCAAGATCCGCCCGGGCGACGCCGACCTGGCCCGGATCACCGGCGCCCGCACGCCCAGCGGCGTCCCGGTGACGCTGGCCGTGCCGGTCGTCGCGGACCAGGCCGCGTCCGGCGGAGCGGCCCAGGCCGGCGCCGACAAGCCCGCCGGGGCCAAGTCCGGTGCCCCGCGCCGCCGTCCCGGCAAGCGCTCCGCGCTGCCCACCGACGTCGACATGAACGGCAACCCGCGCCGCCCCCGCCCCAAGCAGCGCCTCGGCGCCGCCGCCCAGGGCGACCGCCCGCAGGCGGCCGGCTTCATCGGCCGCTCCGCCGGCCGCGCCAAGCCCGGCAGTGGCTCCAAGTCAGGCTCCAACTACGGCACCGGCCGCCAGCGCCGCAAGTTCGACTGACGGTCGTCCGGACCGTGCCGAACGGGCCCCGCACCTCCCCGCACCAGGGGGG
>NZ_JBHVFE010000795.1:0-1889 GCF_042801945.1 Kitasatospora sp. NPDC057542 | reverse complement strand
GGGCGGGCGGGTGACCCTCCGCCCGCCCCGGACGCCCGTTCAGACCGGGTCGGCGTAGCGGGTGCCCGTCGCGCGGGCGCGCGACTCGGCGATCTCGGCGCAGGCGGCGTCGCGGCCCACCCAGTGCGAGCCCTCGACGGACTTGCCGCGCTCCAGGTCCTTGTACACCAGGAAGAAGTGGGTGATCTCCAGCAGGTCGAACTCGCGCAGGTCGCCGATGTCCCGCAGGTCCGCATAGCGCGGGTCGCGGGCCGGCACGCAGAGCACCTTCTCGTCCGGGCCGCGCTCGTCGCGCATCACCCACATGGCCACCGCCCGGCAGGTCAGCACGCAGCCGGGGACGGCCGGCTCGCCGCCGAGCACCAGGGCGTCCAGCGGTTCCCCGTCGCCGCCGAGGGTGCCCGCGACGTAGCCGTAGTCGGTGGGATAGCGGGTGGCCGTGAAGAGGGTGCGGTCCAGGCGGATCCGGCCCGCCGCGAAGTCCATCACGTACTTGTTCCGCGACCCCTGCGGGATCTCGATCACGACCTCGAACTCCACCGCGGCCTCCTCCTCGGCTCCTGGGGGAATTGTCCGCCGTCCGGACGGCCGCCGAAAGCACCCCGGCCGGTCGGGCGCCCGCACCACCCACGCCGGACCCTCGACCTGCACGCATCCCAGGTCTCGATTGGGCTGCGGAACTGACGGCGCGACAGTTCTTCGTCCACGATTCCTCTACGGTGACGGCTGCAACAACCGTCACCATGCAAGAGGGGGCACGCCCATGTCCCGGAGCCGGAAGCTCCACCGCCTCAGCAACCCCGACGCCGACGAACGCCGCGCCCAGCGCGCGCTCTTCCGTCACCTCCGCGACGACACCAACGCCAACCGCGGCCGGATGGCCAAGCGCGTCCGCGAGCTCCAGCTGCTGCTGGCGATGGACCCGATCGAGTTCGAGGGGCTGATCGCCCGGCTGATGGAAGCGATGGGCATGAAGGTCGAGCTCACCGCCCGGTCGCGGGACGGCGGGGTGGACGTCCGCGGCATCGACCCCGACCCGTTCCGCGGCGGCAACGTCATCGTGCAGGTGAAGCGGTACCGGGACACGGTGACGCCCACGGCGGTGCGGGACCTGTACGGGACGCTGCGGCACGACCAGGCCGCGACCAAGGCCGTCCTGGTCACCACCAGCAGGTTCGGGCCCAGCTCGCACCAGTTCGTCGCGGGCAAGCCGATCAGCCTGATCAACGGCGCCGAGCTGGTCGGGCTGCTCAAGCACCACGGCTTCCACGAGGTCTTCGAGGCCGCCCAGGACGAGGCCTCCGCCGAGGCCGGCGCCCTGGACGGACTGCCCGCGATCGAGGTGGCCGCCGAGCCCTCCCGCCTGCTCCTGCACTGGACCGGGGAGGAGGAGTACGACATCGCCGCCCTGGTCTGCACGGGGAACGTGGCGCTCTCCGACGACCACCTGGTGTTCTACAACAACGCCTCGACGCCCGACGGTTCGGTGCGGCTGGTGACCGGCTACGGCGACGCGAACGCCTGCCTGATGGTCGACTTCGACGCGCTGCCCGCCGAGGTCGACCGGCTGGTCGTCATCGCCGCCGCCGACACCGAGAACCACCCCGAGGCCACCATGGGCGGGTTCGCCGGGCCGGCGCTGATCCTGGAGGCCGGTTCCGGGCAGGACGCGGCCGTGGTGCACCTGGCGGACGGCGCGGAGACCAACACCGCGATGCGGCTCGGCCGGTTCGACCGCGAGCCTTCCGGGGACTGGGAGTTCACCCCCGCGCTCGCCGGGTACCCGGGTGGGCTGCGCCAGGCCGTGACCGCGTACGGGCTGGAGGTCGTGGACGCGTGACGGGGGCGGGGCGCGTCGCGGACCCGGCAAGGCCGCCCGGGACGCGCCC
>NZ_JBHVFE010000794.1:0-1895 GCF_042801945.1 Kitasatospora sp. NPDC057542 | reverse complement strand
GGCGGAGGGGGATCCCGCCGGGGCCGCGAAGTGCGCTCTCGTGGACCTCAGTTGGCGCGGTCGAAGTCGATCGCGCTGTACGCCCGCAGCTTCGAGAGCTTGTGGGTGGAGTTGATCTCGCGGATGGTGCCGCTCTTGGAGCGCATCACCAGGGAGCTGGTGGTGGCGGTCTCCGAGCGGTAGTGCACGCCGCGCAGCAGCTCGCCGTCGGTGATGCCGGTGGCGACGAAGAACACGTTCTCGCCGCTGACCAGGTCGTCCGTGGTGAGCACCCGGTCCAGGTCGTGGCCGGCGTCCAGGGCCTTCTGCCGCTCGGCGTCGTCCTTGGGCCACAGCCGGCCCTGGATCACGCCGCCCATGCACTTCATCGCGCAGGCCGCGATGATGCCCTCCGGGGTGCCGCCGACACCCATCAGCAGGTCGACGCCGGTGCCCTCGCGGGCGGCCATGATGGCGCCGGCCACGTCGCCGTCCGAGATGAACTTGATCCGGGCGCCCGCCTCGCGGATCTCCCGGACCAGGCCGTCGTGGCGCGGGCGGTCGAGCACGACGACGGTGACGTCCTCGACGGCGCTGCCCTTGGCCTTGGCGACCCGGCGGATGTTGACCGCCGCCGGGGCGGTGATGTCGACGAACTCGGCCGCCTCGGGGCCGGCCACCAGCTTGTCCATGTAGAACACGGCGCTGGGGTCGAACATGGTGCCGCGGTCGGCGACGGCCAGCACGGCCACCGCGTTGTTCATGCCCTTGGCGGTCAGCGTGGTGCCGTCCACCGGGTCGACCGCGACGTCGCACTCGGCGCCGGTGCCGTCGCCGACCCGCTCGCCGTTGTAGAGCATCGGGGCTTCGTCCTTCTCGCCCTCGCCGATGACGACGACGCCGTTCATCGAGACGGTCGAGACGAGGGTGCGCATCGCCTTGACGGCGGCGCCGTCCGCGCCGTTCTTGTCGCCACGTCCGACCCACCGGCCGGCGGCCATCGCGGCTGCCTCGGTGACCCGGACGAGTTCGAGCGCGAGGTTCCGGTCGGGAGCCTCGGGCGCGACCTCCAGGGCACTGGGAAGGTGGTGCGGGTACTGCGTGGTCATCGTCGTTACCTCTCTGTACGCGACGGCCAGTGAGCGCCCGACTACTGCCTGGTCGAACGCCGTGGTGAGGGTTCTGCGATCGTATCTGCCCACGAGATGACTGTCTGTGGCGCGGGTCGCTGCCCTGTGGAGGAAACCACCGGTTCGTCCCCTTTCACCTATACGTGGACACCCCTGGTGGACGCCCGGAGATGTGGATGAGTCACCATGTGGGGGTGGCAGCAGACAGCAAGGGCATGAGGGGTCGGCAGACCGTACGGGACATGGTCCTGTCGATGCTGGCGGTCGGTTTCGTCGTCGGGATCGGGTACCTGTTCCTCCCGCACGGCAACGGCGGCGACCCGGTGCGCGTGGTCGGGTACAGGGTGGAGGCGGCCTCCGCCAAGCGTGCCGCGCCGTACCCGCTGCTGTCCCCGGAGGGGCTGCCGGGGGAGTGGCGGGCCACCTCGGTCGCCTACCGGCCGGCCGACCAGAACAACGGCAGGGGCAACGCCTGGCACCTGGGCTTCGTGACCCCCTCCGGCCAGTACGCGGCGGTCGAGCAGAGCGACGTGCCGCGCGACTCCCTGCTGGCCGACTACGTGAAGGGCGCCAAGCCGGACGGCACCTCCGAGGTGGCCGGCCGCACCTGGGACCGGGTGCGGGGCGAGAAGGAGCGCGCGCTGGCCGTGCAGACCGGCCCCGGGACCGCCCTGCTCACCGGCACCGCCTCCTACGAGGAGCTGGCCGAGCTGGCGCAGGCGCTCAAGTAGCCCGCCCCACTCCCTGCGCACGCCGAAGGGCCCCGCACCGGACGAACCGGTGCGG
>NZ_JBHVFE010000793.1:0-1909 GCF_042801945.1 Kitasatospora sp. NPDC057542 | reverse complement strand
CCGCACCCCGCGGGGCGCGGTCCGCGACGGCGTGAGCCGGGCCGCCGACCTGCCCGCCGACACCGAGCCCTGGCGCGCGGCCGACCTGCTCGGCAACGGGCAGCGGATCCGGGCGAGCGACACCGTCCCGTTCGCGCTGTGGTCCGCCGCGCACCACCTGGGCAGCCTGACCGACGCCCTCTGGACCACCGCCGAGGGGCTCGGTGACGTGGACACCACCTGCGCGATCACCGGCGGAGTGGTCGCCGCCCGCACCGGCCTCGCGGACGTCCCGACGCAGTGGCTGGCCTGCCGCGAAGCCCTGCCCGCGTGGGTCGCCGAGGCCGAGGCCGAGGCCGAGGCATAGGCGCCGGCGCACGTCGAAGCAGGACAGGTCGGCCCGGTGGCCGAGGATGTCCCCGGCAAGGGCGGTTCGGGCTCTGGCCCCGGAACTGCACCGATGGGCGTCGGTTCCATCGCGGCGCCGGCGCCCCTCGGGGGCCGGCGCCCGGCACCCGGGGTCGGCGTCAGTAGATGAGGATGTCCCAGTGGCTGCCCTCGTTGCAGTACAGGTTGCCCGATGCGGCCTTCCACTGCGGGTAACCGTCGCCCCGGTAGCCGACGTAGGTGAAGCTGTTCTGGATGTAGCTGTCGATGCAGGAACTGCGGGCGATGTCGACCTTGTAGCCGTTGTAGTGGCTGTAGGTGCCGGAGGCGTGGCCCACCTCGGTCCCGCCCGTGATGTTGATGGCACAGCCGCTGGCCTGCTTGAGGGTGATGATGGCACTCACCGTCCCCGAGTTGATCTGCTCGAACGAGGTGCAGGTGGAGTTGGACCTGGTGGTACAGCCCCCACTGGAACTCCACGTGATGCCGGCGCTACTGAACTGACTGGCGGCCGTCGACTGCGACAGCTTGGTACCGCTGGCGCCGGCCGTGGGCGCCGAGACGGCGAGGCCGGCCAGGGCCAGGGCGACGACGGTGGCTGCGGTGCGTGGCTTCATCTGCATCTCCCGGTGAGGATGACGTGCATCCGACTGGACCCCCGGATCCTGCCGCGCCTCGGCAGGAGGGCGGGAAGTCCGGCGCCGGGCCGACGGAACCGGCCCGGACGAAGGGGTCGTACGAAGTGCTGTGACGCGGCAGTGCTCCGGCGCGAGGGCCGACCGATCCGTCCGGCCCCACCGCCCGCGGTTCCAGGGAAACGGGGAGCGGGCTTCGAGAACCGGCATCGCACCATGATGACCTACCGCTGTCTATGCGGGTAGACCCCGGTCTGTGAATTTCGCATGACGGGGAGCGGCCTCCCGCGCGTCGAAACGCTCCTTCGACCGGCCGGTCGTGAAGCCGCCGACATCCACCCGCGTGCGACTGCCGAGGACGGAGGCCGACCCCGGCTCGGAGATCCGCCAGGGTCCGGGGCTCACCCGGAGACGTCGACAGTGACTTCGTAACCGCGCTGCTCGGGCGGGCAGTTGAGGGCCTCGCCGCAGCTGGTACGGGTCGCGGTGAGGCGGGCGGTGCCGGGGGCACGGGCGGTGAAGGAGGCGGTGACGGTGCCGCAGCCGCCGCCGGGGCGGCAGGACGGGGACGGGGCGGTGGTCGGGGCGCCGTCCGGGGTGACGACGTCGGGGGCGGAACTGGTCGCGGCGGACCAGTAGGTGCTGTGGAGGGCGAGCGTGACGGTCGTGCCGACGGCGGCCTTCACCGTGGTGTGGTCGGCGTGCTCGTCCACCGTGACCGTCGCCGGGCTCGGGGCGGCCGACGTGGCGGTGGGCGTCGACGGGCCCGTTCCGGTGGAGGCGCAGGCGGCCAGGGTGAGCAGGGCGGCGGCGAGTGCCGGGGCGGCGGGTCTTCTCGGGTTCACGGTGGTTCCTCTTGCCGTTGTTCCAGGGGTTCCGGTTCGACGCACCGGCGGCCGGTCCGGATC
>NZ_JBHVFE010000792.1:0-1911 GCF_042801945.1 Kitasatospora sp. NPDC057542 | reverse complement strand
GTACGGCGGTTGGTGACGGCTTCCTCACGGGTTGTATCGGTCGACGTCATCGAACTACTCCATTCTCTGATCCTGCGAGGGTGACGGCCGGCCGCCGCGAGGCGAGGCCGGCCGGGGGAATGTGGGGGCGGGTCACGCGGAGTCGGGCCGGACTCGCGACCGCGCCGGGCGGGGTCTTCGTTCGGTCCGTGCGGGCAAGGAGTGTGCCCCCAGCTTGCCCGTACGGCCCTCTCCCTCGGCGCCGTACGGCCCTACCGTCACGCTATGACCACATCCGCCGAACTCGGCCTGCCCGCACTGACGGTGGCCCCCGGTGGCGTGGCCACCACGACCCTGACGGTACGCAACGATCTTGACATCGTTGAGGCTTACACGTTCGAGGTGGTCGGCGACTGTGCCGCGTGGACGACGGTCGAGCCGGCCCGGGTCTCGCTCTTCCCGGGGACCTCCGAGACGGTGACGGTCCGGCTGGCTCCGCCGCGCTCCCCCGCCACCCGGGCCGGCGAGTTCCCGCTCGGCATCCGGGTGCTGCCGGTCGAGCGCCCCGACCTGGTGACGGTCCCCGAGACCACGGTCACCGTGACGCCGTTCCACGAACTGCGGGCCGCGCTCGCACCGCGCCGTCGCCGCGGCTGGCTGCGCGGACGCTACCGGGCCTCGGTGCGCAACCTCGGGAACGCTCCCACCGGTGTGACGTTCACTCCCGGACAGGCGGGCGAGGACCTGCGGTTCCGGGTCACCCCGGAGAAGCTGCGGCTGGAGCCCGGCGAGTCCGGAGAGGTGCGGGTGCAGGCGCGCACCCGCAAGCTGATCTGGTTCGGCAAACCCGCGACCTGGCCGTTCGAGGTGACGGTGGGCCCGGAGGAGCGGACGGACGGCAAGGACGGGAAGAACGGCAAGGACGGCGACAAGGGGACGGAAGGCAAGCCCGAGACCGCTCCGGAGGCCGCGCCGGCGCCTGCTCAGAAGCCCGTCCTGGAAGGCGAGTTCCTTCAGCTGCCGGTCTTCCCCAAGTGGCTGCTCGCGCTCCTGGCGGCGCTGATCGCGCTGCTGCTGGCCTGGTTCGCCCTGGTCCGCCCGGCGGTGCGCAGCTCCGCGAAGCAGGCCGCCGAGCAGGCCGTCGCCCAGCAGAGCGCCACCCCGACGCCGCCCGCCGGTGCTCCGGTCGGCGACGCGTCGGGCGCCCCCTCCAACGGGAACACGCCCGGCGGCCAGACCAAGCCGGGCGCCGGGAAGCCGACCGCCGGCCCGGGCAGTCAGGGCGGCCCCGGCGCGGGCCCGGCGGTGCCGGGGACAGGACAGCAGTTCTCCGAAACGATCGACGTGCAGACCGCGAACGGCGCCGCCGGGACGGGCAGTTACCCGGTGCCGCACGGCAAGGTCCTCGACATCACGGACATCGTGGTCGCCAACTTCCAGGGCGACCAGGGCGTGGTGACCATCACGGCCGGCAACAAGACGATCACCACCATCGCCTTGGAGACCTTCCGCAACCAGGACTACCACTGGGTGACTCCCATCCAGGTCCCCGAGGACCAGGCCGTGACGGCGAGCGTGACCTGCGAGGCGCCGGGCACTCCGGCCTCGGGCAAGCAGGCGGCCGCGTGCCACGAACTCCTCAACATCAGCGGCACGCTGAGCGACATCCGGCCGGGGAACTGAACGTTTCCGGGCCGTTCGTCTCCGGATTCCCCCTCCTCCCGCATCCCCCCTCACATCTCGTGATCATGTCAACACCCGACGGACACTGTTGCATCGTGCACCCGAACGGACCAAGCCGACCCGCCCGCAACACGCCGCGATCTGTCCTCCCGGGGCAACCGGCCTGGTACTCCAGGGCAACCGGTCCGCCCCTACGGGCGATGCGGTGGCCCCGGGAAAGCCGAACGCCGGCCCCGCCCGTTCAAGGGC
>NZ_JBHVFE010000791.1:0-1922 GCF_042801945.1 Kitasatospora sp. NPDC057542 | reverse complement strand
GTGCTGTTTCACGTGAAACAGCACCGGCCCTCTGTCGTTCGTCGTGCCGGCCGGGTCAGAGACCCAGGTCGTCCAGGTTGTACGCGGTCACGTACTCCAGGCCCTGGGCCTCGACGGCGGCCGCGCCGCCGCGCTCCACGATCACCGCGACGCCGACCACCTCGGCGCCCGCCTCGCGCAGCGCCTCCACGGCGGTCAGCACCGAGCCGCCGGTGGTGGAGGTGTCCTCGACGGCCAGCACCCGGCGGCCCTTGACGTCCGGGCCCTCGATCCGGCGCTGGAGGCCGTGCGCCTTGCCGGTCTTGCGGACCACGAAGGCGTCCAGCTGCTGCCCGCGTGCGGCGGCGGCGTGCAGCATCGAGGCGGCCACCGGGTCGGCACCCAGGGTCAGACCGCCGACGGCGTCGTACTCCAGGTGCGAGGTCGCGTCCAGCATCACCCGGCCGACCAGCGGGGCGGCCACGCCGTCCAGCGTGATCCGGCGCAGGTCGACGTAGTAGTCGGCCTCCTTGCCGGAGGAGAGGGTGACCTTGCCGTGCACGACGGCCTTGTCCTTGATCTGTGCCAGCAGGGCGTCGCGGTCGTTGCTCATGAGCGTTCAGTCTAGGCCCTGGTGGTCCTTGCGGCGCTCCGGGCTCAGCGCCGGCGCAGCGCCCTGACCAGCACCACGGCACCGCCCAGCAGGGCCACCGAGCCGCCGATCACCCACGGCACCGCGCTGCGGCCGCCGGTGCCGGGCACCACGATCCCGCCGGCCTCCCCGCCCCAGCGGGACGCCGCGCGGGCCCGCGCGCTGCGGGCCGGCAGTGCCGGGGCGTACGGGCCGCGCGGCGGGGCGTGGTCCACCTCCTCGGCGGACCGGCCGACGATGCTGCGGCGCACCGGGCCGGTGAGCACCGGCTCGTCCTCGTACGTGAAGAGCGGCTCGGCGGGCAGTTCCTCGGCGACGCCGTCCTGTTCGGCGGCGCCGTCCGCGTCCGCGACCTCGACGTCGTCCTCGTCGTCGTCGGCGGAGCCGGTCGGCAGGCCGAAGCGCTCGGCGTCGGCGTCGGAGAAGGCGATCAGGTCGGAGAGGTCGTCGTCCAGGTCGTCGCCGGGCTGGTCCTGACGCTCCTCGATGAAGACCACACCGGCGTCGGTCCCGGCGGCTCCGGACTCGGCCGGCTCGGTGTCCTCCTCCTGGTCCTGGTCCTGGTCCTGGTCCTGCGGCTGCTCACCCTCCGGGGCGACCAGCGCGGCGGCGAACCTGTCCAGCAGGCGGCGGCCGGTGGCGTCGAGGGTCTCCTCGTCGAACTCGGTCAGCCGGCCGGTGGCGCTCAGGTCGCCGGTGAAGCGGATCGCCGCGGTGCCGTCCTCGGCGCCGTCCGCGACGCTGACCCGGACGGTGGCGGTCACCTCACCGCTGCCCCGGACCTCCTCGCCCTCGGCGAGCACGGTCAGCACGCCCTCCCGGCCCTCGATCAGGGACAGCACGCCCTTGTACGTGATCGTGGAGCCGCCGACCCGCAGCTTCAGCCGGCCGCCGATCTCCTCGGCCGAGCCGGCCCCGACCGCGGCCGGCTCGGTGCTCAGCCCCGGCACGCTCCGGGCCAGCAGCGCCGGATCCTGCAAGGCCTGCCGCACCAGCTCGGCGGACATCGGGACGACAACCTCATGCTCCATGTCACGGAGCCTACCGACTGGGCCCCGTCCGGTCCCTACCCACCACCACCAGATTTTTCCAGCCCCACCTGTTCCCTTGGCCATCGCACCACCGGCCTTCCGACCCGACGCCCGCCCGCCCGGCCCGCGACGCCGCCGGGCCCGGGCGATTCGCCGCCCCGGCCCGGCCCGGCCCGCGTGCGCCGGGCGGCCCCTGCCGAGCGCAGACAGCACCGTCCGGTCCCTCTGCGCAGGAAGTCGGTCCGGCCGACTTCCTGCGC
>NZ_JBHVFE010000790.1:0-1925 GCF_042801945.1 Kitasatospora sp. NPDC057542 | reverse complement strand
GACGCACCCCGGGCCGACTGGTCCCGTCCGCCGGTGGTGGAGGTCAGTACCCGGCGGTCCACTCCCGCTTGGTTCAGAGTCCACCGCCGGCCGTCACAGCCCGCCCCCGTCACCGTGACAGCAGGGTGTGAACCTGACGGGGCTTGACCTCTCGCTCATCGAACGCGACCGCAGCACCCGACTCGCGAGCCACGGTGGCGAACGCCGCCTGGAACGCCTGCGGGGACTCGAACTCGCCGGTGGTGACGACGGCGTCGCCCTCGGAAGTGACCCAGACCTCGGCACGCAGGAACCCCGACTGCGCGGCCAGCACCTCGCGGACCTGGTGGCAGCGGCCGACGAACTCCTCGACGTACTCGGGCTTCGGGTAGTGGAACGCGACGAAACCGAACGGCATGACGGTGCCCCCTATGCGTTATACGATTGCGTATAACGAGAGGCTAGACCCGTTGTACGGCTACGTACAACGGGTGCGATTGTGAGGCGGGTCACACCATGGGCGCGTTGCGCACACCACGCGAGAAGTGGGTCGAGGAAGGTCTGCGGGCGCTGGCCTCAGGCGGCGTGGACGCCGTGCGCGTCGAGGCCCTGGCCAAATCCCTCGGCGTGACCAAAGGCGGGTTCTACGGCTACTTCGCCGACCGCGACGCACTGCTGACGGAAATGCTGGACACCTGGGAGCGAGAGGCGACCGACGACGTCCTCGACCGGATCGAGCACGAGGGCACAGACACCAGGGACAAGGCCCGCCTGGCCGGGAAGCTCACCTTCTCCGACCGCCTGCGCCCCATCGACCTGGCCATCCGCGACTGGGCCCGCCGCGACCAGGCCGTCGCCGAACGCCTGCGCCGCGTGGACAACACCCGCATGGACCTGCTGCGCGCGGCCATCGGCACCGTCTGCGCCGACCCGGACGAGATCGAGGCCCGCAGCCTGCTGGCCTTCTGCGTGGCCATCGGCAACCACTTCCTCGCCGCCGACCACCCCGGCCGCACCCGCGCCGAGGTCCTCGACCGCGCCGGCGACCTCATCCTCGCCCGCCCGCCCCACGACCCCGCCCAGTCTGCGCCCTGATGGACGCGCCAGGCTGAGCGGCCCGGTAGATTCGCTCCCCCGCCACCGACCGAGGGAGTGCCCGTGCCCGACCGGCCCAGCCTGCTGTACGTGACCGACCTGGCCTACCCGGCACGCGGGCGGCGCTACGGCGACGAGGACGTCCTCCTCACCTCCCGGCTGCGGGAGTGGTTCGACCTGGCGCTGTGCCACCCGCTCGACGCCCGGGCCCTGATGGGGCGCTTCGACGCGGTCGTGGTGCGCAACAGCGGGCCGGTGCTGCACTACCGGGAGGAGTACGCCCGCTTCCGCGCCCGGGCGCTGGCCGACGGCGTGCGGGTCTACAACCCGCTGACCGGACGGGGCGACATGGCCGGGAAGCGGTACCTGCTGGACCTGACCGAGGCGGGCCACCCCGTCATCCCCACCGTCGACCGGCCACAGGACCTCGACCGGCTGCCCGCCGCCGACCGCTACGCGGTCAAGCCCGTGGAAGGCGCCGACAGCATCGGCCTGCGCTTCCTCACCCGCGACGAGCTGGACGGTCTCGAATGGGGCGAGGTGCTCGTCCAGCCGCGGATCGACTTCCGGTACGAGGTCTCGTTCTACTTCGTGGACGACGCCTTCCAGTACGCCCTCCACGCGCCCGACCCGGCCCGGCGCTGGGTGCTGGAGCCGTACGAGCCGAGCGCGGCCGACCTGGAGTTCGCGCGGGGCTTCGTCGACTGGAACACGCTCGACCACGGCATCCAGCGGGTGGACGCCTGCCGGGCGCCGGACGGGCGCCTGCTCCTGGTCGAGCTGGAGGACCTCAACCCCTACCTGTCCCTCGACCTCGTCGCCGACGAGGTCCGGGACGGCTTCGTGAAGGC
>NZ_JBHVFE010000789.1:0-1933 GCF_042801945.1 Kitasatospora sp. NPDC057542 | reverse complement strand
CGACAAATCCCAAACAGGACAGTCCGAGACGTCAGTCAGGAGGCGAGTCAGCCTCATCAGCAGAACCACCAGTCACATCATCACTGTCAGGAGGCGTCGAGTGCCGACGAATCCAGGGTCACCAGGCCGTCGCCAGACACCGCGGGCGTCGAGCCGGTAGTACCGCTGGAAGTCGGCTTCGAGGTCGTCCCAGCGCTCGAAAGCAACTCGGACGGCCCCATGAGTTCCCCCAGGCCCGCACCGCCCGGGAAGTACTTCGCCCAGACCGCGCGCACCAGCTCGAAGATGTCCGGGTGGCTGGGGCGCTGCTCCATCAGCCGTGCGAACCCGTCCTCCCCGAGCAGACGGCGGCCCATCTCGGCGGCCGCGGCAAGCAGGTCGGACGGCAGCGACGGCTCCGAGCCGAGCACGTCCACGATCAGGCTCGCGGCCTCGGTCTGCTGATCGCCCTGCGCCTGCGCGGCCTCCACCAGGGAACGCAGCAGCAGCGGCAGGTACGGGATGCCGACCAGCGGCTCCCACACTGCGAGCGGCAGCTCGGCCGGCAGCATCGCCACGGTGGCGCCGCCGAAGATCAGCGGCTCCTCGCCGACGGTGTACTCGGCCTTGGCCGCGCGGGCCTTCTCGGCAGCGGCGGCCAGACGGCGCTCACGGGCGGCGTCGAGGTCGATCCCGGCCATGTCGGCTCCTCGGTCTGTCGGCAACGGATCGCCGCAGACGGTAGGAGCCCGTCGCGCTAGCGTCGCGCCGAGGCTTTAGAGCCGAGAATCCTGATGTCCATTCAGATTTCTCAAGTCAGCATGAAGGGTCATGAGTTGAGTACGCCTAGGAACCTGTGCTACATACCATCTCTCACGTGACTGCACCTTGGGGACTTCCATGACTTCTCAGCAGCCATCACCCCTCCCGCCTGGGGAGACCGGCCCCACCGCGTCCGGCACAGCGCCCGGACCTGGGTCGGGGGGAGGGGGCGGGCAGGCTCCGCCACCCCCGCCCAGCCCTGGGGCAGGAGAAGAAGCGGCGCAGGCCACTCCACCATCACCCAGCCCAAGGTGGTGGAGGAACGGCACGATCATGGCTCCGCTGATCGCGGCACTCGTCCCCACATTGATCTTCGGATCGATTCAAGCCTGGCAAACGACCCAGGGGAACGATTCAAATAAACGGAGCGCGGACGCCGCAAGTGCGGGCGAGCAGCGAGAAAAGCAGAAGGACGCCGAGGAGAAGGAGACCGCCGCCGGCCGGCCGGTCTCAATTACCATGGGATCGCCCGACTACTTGGCGGTCAACTATGCCATTCCCGGCCGGACGTACGATCTCGGCGACCTGGCGAAACGAACAGACTCGTTCGGCGATTGGCTAACGAAAAATAAGGCTCGCCCCATCAGCCTATATGCCATCAGGTTCACGATCAGGGCGCTTCGCGATGAAACTGCGATCATTCAGAATTTCAAGCTGAGAGACCGCGACTGCCCGAACGAGGTGGCCACAAGCGTCGAAGAGGTGATCAACCGTCCCAGAACCTTCGCCGGAACCCTCGTCTACCCTCCGCCAATCGGTGGATCGGGCGAGGACATCAAGCGCACCGTCATCGGTTTCGAGGTGAGCCAGTACGACGAAGCTGCAAGAAGCCTCTGGAGTGGCTATCCGAAACCCGGGAAGGTCTCAGGTGGAAAACCAACTGAGATCATGTTCGGCAAGCGCTTCACTGAGCGCCCGGTCGTCTTGAACAAGAAGGATGCGCGCACCTTCGACGTATTCTTCGCCGCGAAACTGGACTGCACGTTCTCTCTCGAGGTGAACGTCACCAGCGGTAATGACGATCTCTGGATTCCAATTATTGAGCCGAAATGGCTCGGTTTCCTACATGATCGCGTAGCAGACGTGTGGGGCCTTGAAGTAGCCGCACACGATGCGGGGCTGGCGCTGCCGT
>NZ_JBHVFE010000788.1:0-1941 GCF_042801945.1 Kitasatospora sp. NPDC057542 | reverse complement strand
GGTCGGGCCCGTCCCGAGAGGCCCGACCCGAGAGGCCCGACCCGAGAGGCCCGACCCGAGAGGCCCGGCCCGATGGGCCCGGCCCGATGGGCCCGGCCAGGTGGCCGCTCAGCCGCCGAAGACATCTCCCATCCAGCCGATCAGGCGCGCCTCGAAGTCGGCGGCGGAGGTGATGTCCCGGGCCGGGATCACGCCGCCCGGCTCGTGCTCCTCCGCCGTGGCCGGCTTCCCCTCCCAGCCCGCGGCCAGGTAGGTCACGTCCGCCCAGCCGCCTCGGAAGAGCACCACGTCCAGCTCACCACCCGTCAACGGGTCGGCCAGGCGCAGTCCGAGGGAGTCCGGATCAGCGACCCGGGAACGGTCCGTCTCCAGCGGCTGCGGCCAAGGGGCGAGTCCGTCGCGCCAGGTGAACGGCTCCACCGTCAGCCGGGCGGCGCGCCACCTCGGGGCCCGGGCGGCGATCCGTGCGGCGGCTTCGTCGAGGTCCAGCACGTGTTCCACGGCGGTTCCGGCTCTCCTCGGGCGGCGGTCGTGCTCGTTGACAGAGCGTCCGCGGCCTGGCTCTAATGGGGGCGTGCAGCGCGGCGTCGACCACAGAGTAGTGGGCCGGCCGGCAGCCGGGCGAGCACCTTTCCGAAGGGACGATGCGCGATGAGCACTCTCTCCGCTTCCCTGATCTGACGCCAGGCGGTCACCGCGGTGCCCGCGTGCGCGAGGCGCATTCCGCGACGGACGTCGCCGGACGCGCGACCAGCCGTACCACCGGCTCCGGCACCGGCACCGCGTGTGGCCGCAATTCCCCTTTCCTCTCAGGAGATCCACCACACACGCATGCCCATGTCTTTCAATCTGAACGTCATCGAGGAGTTCCGCGCCAACGGCGGCCGGGTCGGCGGCCCGTTCGAGGGCGGCGACCTGCTGTTGCTGACCACCACCGGGGCGCGCTCCGGGCGGCCGCACACCGTGCCACTCGGGTACGTCCGGGCGGAGGGGCTGCTCCTGGTCGTCGCCTCGGCCGCCGGGGCGCCGGAGCACCCCCAGTGGTACCGCAACCTCCTTGCTCACCCGGCGGTCCGGGTCGAGCTCGGAACCGAGGCCTTCGACACCGTCGCCGTACCCGCCGAAGGCGCCTGCCGGGAAAGGCTGTTCGCCGCCGTCGTCCGGAAGGCCCCTGGCTATGGCGGCTACCAGGCGCACACCGAACGGGAGTTGCCGGTGGTCGTCCTGGAACGGCCCGAACCGCCCTCCGGCAGCCCGGCCCCGGCGGCGCGCAGCCTCGCCGACAAGCTGCTGGAGTCGCACACCTGGCTGCGCGCGCAGCTACGCCACGTACGGGAGGAGGCGCACGCCCACCTCCCGGGCCGACCGGCCACACTCGGGCTCCAGCTGCGACAGCACTGCCTGGCCTTCTGCGACGGTCTGACGCACCATCACACCGGTGAGGACGCCGCGGTCTTCCCCGCCCTCGCGCGCAGTCATCCGGAGCTGGCCGACGTCCTGGCACGGCTCGGCGAGCAGCACCGGGCCATCGGGCGGATCAAGGAGGAGCTGGTGGCCCTGCTGGCCGGGATCGCGGCCACCGAGCCGGAGCGGCTCCGCACGGAGCTGGACCGGATGTCCGCCGAGCTTGAGGCGCACCTCGACTTCGAGGAGGCGGAACTGCTGCCCGTCCTCGCCGGCATCCCCTTCCCGCCGACCCGGCCCGTGCCGAGCGGATCCGCGGCGAACGAGCCTGCGCGGAACGGGTCTGCGCCGAACGGATCCGCGCCGAACGAGCCTGCGCGGAACGGATCCGCGCCGAACGAGCCTGCGCGGAACGGATCCGCGCCGAACGAGCCTGCGCGGAACAAATCCGCGCCGAACGGATCGACATCGAGTGGGCCCACGCCGGGCCACGGCTGAAACGACGCTGCCGCCGCCCCCTCCCGAGGTGCGGGAGGG
>NZ_JBHVFE010000787.1:0-1960 GCF_042801945.1 Kitasatospora sp. NPDC057542 | reverse complement strand
AACCCGTTCAGGCGTTTGGAATGTCGTCGGTCTTGATGGCGCTGACAAACGCCGTCCACGCCTCGGCGGTCGCCACTTCCGCCAAGCTCTCCGGCGCCCTCGACGCCATCCGCACCAGCCTCGCCCGGCTCTCGCTGGACGACGACCAGGCCGGCTACCTCGCCGACCACTTCAGCGAGGCCTCCGCCGGGCGGATCGTCCACCAGCTGGTCGAGTTCGGCGAGGTGCGTGCGATCGCCTTCATCGGCATCGAGTCCGCCCACCCGATCCACCTCTGCGGGGCGGCGCCCGAGTGATCGGTCGGCTCACCTGGGCCCGCATCGAGATGTGGTGGTGTCTCGGCACCTTCCGTGCGGGACCGTCTCGGACCCGGACCAGGCACGCCGGGTCGCCGAGCTGCTCGACGAACTGGTGGTCATCCTGCTGCGCTGACCCGGCCCGCCCGTCGGACTTCCACAAGTTCGTCACAAGAGCGCCCGGCCGCTCCCCTCGACGGCCACGTCCCTGAAAGCATCGCTGCCGGGCATCGGGGAGGTGCCAGGGGTGCGATCGATGGGGGTTGCGATGAAGGCTCGGACCAGGGACGCGCGGCCGCCCGGCGAAGTCCGACGGCCCCCCGGAGAGGTCGTCCGCGTGCCGACGCAGGTCCTGTTCCTGCTGGCCGGGCTGGCCATCACCGTGCTCGGCTTCAACTGGTTCGTCGACGGCTACCACGCGGTGGGCGCCTACGAGCACGCCCCGGTGTGCGGCACGGCGGCGGCCACGCCCGGCGCGGACTGCGTACTGCGCGAGACCGGCAAGGTGACGGCGCGGGACGTCCTCACCGACTCCGACGGAGGCACCACCTACAAGCTGACCGTGGCACACGAGACGGGCCCCGCGCACACCTATGAGGTCGGCGAGGCCTTCTACGACGACGCGAACGTCGGTGTGGACGTGGACCTGGCGGTCTTCCGGGGGCGCGTGTCCGAGGTCTCCTACGACGGGCACCGCTCCCGGACCCCGAACACGCCCTGGCTGACCTCCCTCAAGGTGGCCCTCCTGGTCGGCCTGGGGGCGGCCCTCACCGCCCACGGCCTGACCCGGTGGCGTTCCGGCGCGGAATTGGGCCCCGCAGCCATCGGCGCCGCCATCGTCCTCTTCTCACACATCGGCAGCCTCGTCCTCATGACCGCGCAGTGGCCGCTCGCCGTCACCCTGGGCATCGCCGTCCTCGGGTGGCCGGTCGTGATCGCCGCGGGCATGGAGGCTCGGACGACTGACGCTCCCGGCCCCGACCCGGAAGGGCAACCTCTCTGGTGAACACTCTGGAACACCCGCCGCGTGACGGTGCTCTCCTGGCTTGCCTGGTGCGGGATCGCGGCGACGACGGACCGACGGTTCCGGCCTGGGCGAAGCGGCTCACCGTGCCGTTGCCGTCGCATTGGCCGGCGATCCAGAGTGAGCCCACCCGAGAGTGGGTCAGGAATCCGTAGGATCATGATCTTGCCGGACAACCTTTCCTTCCACGGCATCTCGACTACGCTCGCCAGGGTCACGGCCAAGATCGAACGAGGGGGGTACATCCATGCCGTACGAGATCGGCGCGAAGGTGAAGCTGACCATGGATGTGCAGGTCACCGCAGACGGCACAGCGGCCAGGACCGGCTTTCCCGGTCCGCTGTCCCTGGCCGAGGGCTTGCAGGGCATCGTCACGGGCTCGGCGAAGGAAGCCGGCGGCGTTGCCCAGGACCACCTCGCGAGCTTCGACCAGCAAATCCGCGGCCGCCAGTTCGATCCCTTCGCGGCCGGCCTGATCGAGAACCTTCGTCAGCAGGTCATCCAGCACTCGGCGTACGACGGCGGAGCCGGTGCTCGGATCAGGTACAGGGTGCGCTTCGAGAACGGGTTCGTTCTCAACGGTCTTGAAGAAGACTGGCTGACCGGAGCCTGAATACCCGCCACCGCGCCCCCGCAGGCC
>NZ_JBHVFE010000786.1:0-1967 GCF_042801945.1 Kitasatospora sp. NPDC057542 | reverse complement strand
TGGGGGGGGGCCTCCGCCGTACTCCGCTGGGAACCCGGCGGCCCGTGCGGACAGGTGGGGGACGTGGAACTGTCACAGCGGGCGCGATTGAGGAGCGGAGATCAGTGGGCGTTCGGGGAGTTGTTCGATGAGACGGCGGACGACCTGTACCGGTACGCGGCGCGGGTGGTGGGGGACCGGGCGGCCGCGGAGGACGTCGTCCAGCTGACGTTCCTCGAAGCATGGCGCCTGCGCGGCAAGCTGCGGGAGGACGACGGGCCGGTGCGGCCCTGGTTGTTCGGGATAGCCGCCCACGTCCTGCGCAACACGACCCGGGCGGCCCGGCGGCACCGGGCGGCGATGGCGCGGATTCCCGACCGCGGCGTACTGCCGGACTTCGCCGAGGAGTTGGTCGGACGGCTCGACGACGACGCCCGGCTCGCCGCCGTGCGGCGGGCGCTGGGCGGGCTGCGGAGGGCCGAGCGCGAGGTGTTCGGACTCTGCGTCCTGGCGGGCCTGGACTACGCGAGCGCGGCCGAGGCACTCGGGGTGCCGATCGGCACGGTGCGCTCCCGGCTCTCGCGCGCCCGTACCAAGCTGCGCGCGCTGGCGGACGAGGAGCTCCGGGGCGGGCGGGAACTCCCTGCGGACACCGGACAGGTACGGGGTGGCCGCACCGAAGCGGCCAGGTCGACGACACCGGGGAGGACCCGATGAACCCGATGAACGAGGACGAACTGCTGCCACCGCCCACGGGGCCGGGGCTCTCCGCCGACCGCCGACGGCAGCTGCGGGGGCACCTGATGAGCGAGTTCGCACGCGGGCCGGCGGCCGGTGCGCGGCGGATCCGGCTCGGCTGGGTGGCCCTGCCCGCGCTGGCGGGCGGCCTGGCGCTGTCCCTGGTCCTGGCCGGCGGCCCGGTGGAGCGGGGCGCCGACTCCACTCGGCCGGTGGCGGCGGTCGTCCTGGACCGCGCGGCGCGGGCCGCCGAACAGCAGTCCGCCCCGGCCGTACGCGGGGACCAGTTCGTCTACGTGAAGAGCCTGGACGACTGGGCGAAGTCGGAGGGCGAGGCGGCGCGGGACCGGGAGCTCTGGAGGTCCGTCGACGGCAGCAGGCGGGAACTGCTGCTCCTGGACGGGCATCTGCCGAATCCCGGAGGAAGCGACGAGCACGGGGAGCCCGAACCGGTGCCCTACTCCGGGATCGGCAGCTACGCCTACGTCGCCGCCCTGCCGACCGACCCGGACGCGCTGCTGGCCAGGATCCACGCCGATACCGCAGGCCTCGGGCCCGGCCCCGACGAGGAGGCGTTCAGGACCGTCGGCGACCTCCTGCGCGAGCAGATCGCCCCACCGGCCGTCAGCGCCGCGCTCTACCGGGCGGCCGCGAAGATCCCCGGCGTCACGGTGATCGACTCGGTGACCGACGCCGCCGGCCGCCCCGGCATCGCGGTCGCGCGCCGGGACGGCGGCGGGAAGGTCGAGTCCCAGTGGATCTTCGACCGCGCCGACTACACCTTCCTCGGCGAGCGCACCGTGGCCCTCGCCGACGGCTCGACCTTCAAGAAGGGCGACATCACCGGCCAGATGGCCGTCCTCGCCCGCGCCATCGTCGACCAGCCCGGCACCCGCCCCTAACGGGCGGCGGCCGGCTGCCGAGGCCACCCCCGCAGGGCCGCGCGGGCCCGGGCGACGCCCCCGGGGGTGGCGGGCGCGCCGGTGCCGACGGCGACGGTTCTCGTGCCGAGGCCCGCGCAGGCGCGGCAGATCCCCGGCCGGGGCACCGGGTCGTGGCAGCGGCCGCACTCGGCGTACGGCGTCGGCGGGGGCGCCGGGCGTTCCGGCGGCAGCTTGCGTTGCAGGCGATCCCGGAGGATCGCCGCCGGGGAGTGCATCGGCTGCGGCAGCCCGGGGAGCAGGGCCTGGGCCAACTCGGCCTCGTTGCTGCCCCGTTCCAGCCATCGGGCGACGAGTGGTGCCAGCGCG
>NZ_JBHVFE010000785.1:0-1968 GCF_042801945.1 Kitasatospora sp. NPDC057542 | reverse complement strand
GGCCCGAGCCGCGATTCCTACCCGGCGGCTGCCGTTCGGAACGGTTGTCGGCGCCGAGCGGATCGCCGGCGACGTGCAGGGCCCGGCGTAGCGAACCGTCCAGCAGGTGCACACGGAGCGCCGGCCGCCCGTCGCGGCCGGGCTGGGACGTACCCGCTCGGAGCGGGCCGGCGACGGGCGGGTAGCGTACGCCCGTGACCAACTCGACGCCTCCCGGGTGGTACCCGGTCCCTGGTGCGGACAACTCCCCCGGGTACGAGCGCTGGTGGGACGGCAATGCCTGGACGAACGAGGTCCGGCCGCTCCAGGCCGGCGCCGTGCAGCCCGGCTACGGCCATCCGGGCCAGAACCTCGGCCAGGCCCCCGGCTACGGCTACCCGGGCGCGAGCCGGAACGCCCACCCGGGAGCCGGCTACGGCTACCCCGGCCCGGGCTACCCGCCTGCGCCGGGCCCCCGGCGCACAAGGCTCGGTGTGATCATCGGCGTCGTGGTCGGTGTGCTGGCCGTGGGCGGGACCGTCGCCGCGTTCGCGTTCCGCGATGGAGGCGATCCGCAGGCCGGCCCGACCCCGAGCCCGACGGTCAGTGCCTCCCGGAGCACCGGCTTCACGCCGAGCCCCACTCCCACCCCGGCGCCCACGACGGCCAGGCCGGTGCCGTCCGTCACGGGCATCTGGCCGGACCCGCAGCACGCCATCACCGTCCCGATCCTCGACGGCTGGGCCACGGAGACCGACCGCCCGAACCTGTCATGGTTCGAAGGCACCGGCCAGTACAGCTGCAACGGCGGCCACCGCTGCGTCCGGGGGATGTTCGCCATCGGCAAGGACACGGTCCAGGGCACCACGGCCAAGGACGCCGCCGACTCCGCGATGCCGGACTTTGCGAACGGGCTCTACCCCGGAGTCACCCAGCACACCGACTACGGTTCCGGTCCCATGAGCGTGGACGGCGTGCCCGGCTACGCCGAACGCTGGCATGTGCAGACCTTGACCGGTACCCAGGGCTACGTCCTGCTGGCCACCTTCCCGACCAAGGGCGGCGGGTACGTGGTGTTCAAGGGCTCGGTGGACGACGACGCGCTCTCGCCGGACAAGGACGCGCTGGAGCAGATCCTCACCGGCATCAAGCAGATGGGATCCTCCAGCAGCAGCTGACGCCCTGGGACCCGCCCGATGTGCCGGGGGCGCATCAATCCCAGCGCCGACCGCCGTACTGCTACCGCTCTCCGGGATCCTGTGCCCGCGGCGCGTGCCGCACCCGAACGGCCGATGCCCAGCTGCTTCCCAGCCCGGCCCTGTCCGCCTCGCCCTGAGCACCCGAAGTGGTGAGGAGGGGCATGCCCTCCAAGGAAAAGCTGTGATGCAGGAACAGGACCTGCGCGGTGGGCCGCTGGGCGGCCGGGTGCTGGCCGGTCCCAGGGCCCCGCACCGCGTGGTGGTGCGGAATACCGGCCCCGGGGACCGGGTGCTCGGCCAGAACGAGGCCGGCGTCTGGGCGGCCGAGCTCGTCCGGACGCTACCTGCCGGGCCCGTCGGGAGCTGACCACCCGCCTCCGCAACCCGCGCCGCCAAGGTGCGCCGCCAACCTTGACAGCGCAGGTCCGAACGGGCTGCGGACAGGTGACGCAACCCGTTCTTCGGTACATTGGCAACCTGGCCTGGGGCGGTCATCAAGGTCTCCACCGGAGGCCTTGATGACCCCCAGGCCGGTGATCAAGGTGACGCTGGGTTGCTGTACTGCTGTCGCGATTGTCGCGCTGTCGCGCCTGGCCGTGGCTGTGGACAGCGGCGGAGCCGGGGCGTGCGGCGGACGCGACAGCGCGACAGACACCCCGGCCGGTACTTCGCCACGGCCATCCCTGATCTTCGGAGGGTATCCCCGGCTTCAGCCGGGGAGGGAATCCGATCCTGGGATCGGTGGCGCGGAGCGCCGCCGCGTCCCTGCGCAGCGGAACGCTCGTGGTGT
>NZ_JBHVFE010000784.1:0-1977 GCF_042801945.1 Kitasatospora sp. NPDC057542 | reverse complement strand
GCCCCGGACCGCGAGGGTGCACCGGGGTTCGGGAGGTCAGCGGGGGCTCAGCGGGACGTCAACGGCCCTGGAGGCGCCTGACGTTGTCGCCGAAGCTCCAGCCCTTCGAGCCGTCCCAGTTGACCGACCACGTCATGAGCCCCTTCAGCGAACCGCCGAAGGCGTTCCACGACTGGCCGACCAGGCCCGGGTCCATGTAGCCGCCGCCCGCGCCGGGCTGGGCCGGCAGACCGGGCACCTGCTTGTCGTAGGGCACCTTGATGGTGGTGCCCTGGATGGTCAGGCCGTTGTTCAGGCAGGTGGTCTGCGCGGTGAAGCCCTGTACGGTGCCGGCCTGGTAGGAGTCGCCGGAGCAGCCGTACATGCTGCCGTTGTAGTACTGCATGTTCAGCCACCACAGTTGCCCGTTGTCGGCGTACTTCTTGACGATCGGCAGGTAGGCGCCCCAGATCGATCCGTAGTTGACGCTTCCGCCGGTGACGTACGCGGTTTCGGGCGCCATCGTCAGGCCGAAGCCCGCGGGCATCTGGGCCAGCACGCCGTCGATGATGCGCATCAGGTTGGCCTGGGAGGCGGACAGCGTACTGATGTTGCCGCTTCCGGACAGGCCGGTCTCGATGTCGATGTCGATCCCGTCGAAGTTGTACTTCTTGAGGATCGGGACGACGGTCGCCACGAACCGGTCGGCGACGGTGCTGGAGCTCAGGTCGATGCCGGCGGCGGCACCGCCGATCGACATCAGGATCGTCGCCCCGGCCGCCTTGGCCTGGCACATCTCGGCGGGGGTCGAGACCTTGACGTTGCTGTCCATGCCGTCCTGCCACAGGACGGTGCCGTCCGAGAGGATCACCGGGAAGGCGGCGTTGATGACGTTGTAGCCGTGCGCGGCGATCCGGCTGTCCGTGATGGGGACCCAGCCCATGCCGGGGTGGACGCCGTTCAGGGCGCCGTCCCAGTTCTCCCAGTACCCCTGCAGGACCTTGCCCGACGGCTTGGGCTTCGTGGGGCAGGTGTCGCCCGGGGGCGTGGTGGTGGGCGGGGCGGTCGTGGTCGGCGGGGCCGTGGTGGGCGGAGCGCTCGTCGTCGGGGTGGCGGTCGGCGTGGGGCTGCTGCCGCCGGGGCCGGTGAGCGTCACGTCGTCCGCGTAGTACGCGGGCTGTCCGTACCAGCCGTGCAGGTAGACGGTCACCGAGGTGGTGTTCGCCCCGGTGGTGAAGCCGACGCTGAGCCGGCCGTACGACGGGCTGCTCGCCGTCCAGGTGGACGCGGTACTGCTGATGCCGGTGCCGGTGGCGCCCAGGTAGACGTAGCTGCCCTGGACGTAGGCGCTCAGCGTGTACTGGGAGTTGGGCTGCACGCTGATGGTCTGGGTGCACTGGGCGTTGTCCAGGCCGGTCGGCGTGGCCTGCAGCGCGGAGGCGCCCGAGTGGACCGGACTGCCGACGGCAGCACTGGAGCCGCCGGTGCAGGTCCAGTCGGCGAGTCCGTTCTCGAAGCCGGGGTTGGCCACCAGGTTCGGGGTGGCGGCCCCGGCCGTGACGGTGCCGGCCACGGCGATGCCGGCACCGATGACGGCGGCGGCGCAGACCCCGGCGAGGGAGCGCCTCAGGGCGGTCGGTCCGTGCTGGGCGCCACCGGTCCGGTTCACCTGCGATGCGCGCTCCACGGTCGTCCGCTGCGGGCGAGGAGCTCGGAGCGGCTCGTTCCCGGCCTGGTCGCCTTCGAGGCGGCCGGGGTCCGGGCAGGGGCCGAAAGCGCCTGACGGGCGCGGAGTACGCGACCTTCGACGGAACATGCTGTGCTCCCTTTTCCGCCGAGCGTCATGGACATGACCGACGCGTGGGGGCGTGACGCCCGGCTCCGGGTGAGGTGGGGGGACGTGCGAGGCTGTGCCGGACCGGATCGTAGGAGGGGCGGCAAGGGCCGTCAATAGGTCTGGACCAATCGCGAGGAATTGCGGCTCGCCGGCCCCTCCCC
>NZ_JBHVFE010000783.1:0-1980 GCF_042801945.1 Kitasatospora sp. NPDC057542 | reverse complement strand
CGAATCGCGGACGAAGCTGGAAGTCCACCACGTCCGCAAACTCGCCGACCTCAACCGGCCCGGTCGTCGGGACAAACCCGCCTGGGTGCAACTGATGGCCAAGCGACGGCGCAAGACCCTTGTGATCTGCCGCCGCTGCCATGAGGACATCCATGCAGGGCGGGGCACCGCGCCGCTTCGGAATTAGTCACTGGAGAGCGGGATGCCGGGAAACTGGCCCGTCCCGTTCGGGAAGGGGCCGTCGGAAAAGGACCTCAGCCTGAGGCACCTCGTCGGCGGCCTACTTCACCCCGGAGGAAGCAGTCTCAGGTGGGAACCAAGAGCAACATGAGTAAGCGGTACACGGCGGAGTTCAAGAGGGACGCGGTCGCGCTCGTCCGGTCTTCTCCGCACCGGAACGTCACCGAGATCGCCCGGGAGCTGGGGGTCAGCCCGGAGAGGCTGCGGGGCTGGGTCAAGCAGGACCGCGCGGACCGTGGCGAGGGCCGGCCCGGTGACCTGACCAGCCCCGAGCGCGAGGAGCTCACCCGGCTGCGGCGGCAGACGGTCGAGCAGCAGAAGACGATCGAGATCCTGCGCAAGGCGGCCGCCTATTTCGCGGCCGAGACGAATCGGTGATCCGCTTCCGTTTCGTTGAGGACCACCACGGCGCCTTCGGCGTCAAGCGGATCTGCCGGGCGCTGGGGATCGCCCGCTCCTCCTTCTACGCCTGGCGGGCCCGCGAACAGGACCGTCGCGCCCGCGAACGGGCCGAAGACCTCCTGGCCGCCGAGATCGCGGTGATCCACCTCGCCTCCCGGGGCGCCTACGGCGTCCCGCGCGTTCACGCGGAACGACACCCTCGCAGCGTAGACGGAGAGTGTCCAACCGCAGGGTGGAACTTCACTACGGCGCTTTCCCCACCGGCCCGGACCTTCTCACCACTCGACCAGCGCGAATCCCGCCGACATACCGCCGCCGAAGCCGGCCAGGAGGATCAGGTCGCCGGGGGTGAAGGCGCCAGCGCGGGCGGCCGCGTCCAGGGTGATCGGGATGGAGGCGGCTCCCGTGTTGGCGTAGTGCGTCAGGGTGCGGTGCATGGTCGCGCGAGGCAGTGCCAGGTCGGCGAAGACGCTGTCCAGCATGGTGCCGTTGGCCTGGTGCGGTACGAAGTGGTCGATGTCGTCGGGCGCGACACCGCATTCGTGCAGGAATCCCTTGACCAGCTGCGGCAGGTGGTCACCGACGAAGTTCCGCACGCCTCGCCCGTCCATCGCGAAGTACTGGAGCCCTGCGTCGAGGACCGTCTGGTCCACCGGCATGCGGCTGCCGCCGGCGGGCACCTCGATGAGCCCCGACAGTTCGCCGAACGAGTGCAGTGAGAGGTGCCGGACACGTGGTCCGTGGTCGACCGGCGCCCCCAGGACCACGGCTCCGGCGCCGTCCCCGAACAGGATCACGGTCCTGCGGTCGGCCCGGTTCAGGATGCGGGAGTACAGGTCCGCACCGATGACCAGCGCATGGCCGCCGGTGCGGGCGAGTACGCCCTCGGCCGCGGAGAGCGCGAACACCGTGCCGGAGCAGACCGCGTTGACGTCGAACGCGGCCGCGCCGCTCGCGCCGAGCCGCTGCTGGACGTAGGCGGCGGTGGGCGGTTGCGGCCGGTCGGGTGTGGACGTGGCGACCACGATCACGGACAGCTCCTCGGCGGAGATGCCGGCCGACCTCAGCGCGGCACGCCCCGCGGCGGTGGCCAGGTCCGAGGTGGCCTGGCCGTCGGCAGCCCATCGTCGTTCCCGGATGCCGGTCCTGTCGGTGATCCACGCGTCGTCGACCCCCGCCGCCGCCGCGGCCTCGTCATTGGACACGATTCGCTCCGGCACATAGGCACCCGTACCGAGAATCCTGACGTCGGTCATACGGCTGCCCTCCCCTCAAATGGATGGAGAACGGTGTGTGTAGAACTGGCCTGCGGCCGTGGCGGGCGCGTTCGGGGTGCCC
>NZ_JBHVFE010000782.1:0-1999 GCF_042801945.1 Kitasatospora sp. NPDC057542 | reverse complement strand
CTCCCGAGCGGTGACGGCCGGGCCTTCCGGTCTGTCAGTTCCCCGCGCCGGCCCGCACCCGGTTGCGGCGCCACGCCACCACCAGGATGCCGACGCCGAGCGCGATCGCGGTCACGCCGGTGATCGCCATCGGCGCCGCGGAGGAGCCGCCACCGGTGGAGGCCAGCCGGGCATCCGGGGCCGCGGCGGCGACCACCTGCGAGCCGACCGCCGCCGGGCTCGGCGACGCGCCGGTGGCCTGTGCGACCGGAATGACCGGGACGACCGGGGCGCTGGACGGCTGAGCCGCGGTCGGCGCCGGGGCGGCCGAGGACGTGGGATCCGGGGTCGGGGTGACGCTGGGACCCGCCGCGGCCACGATCGTGAAGTCGGCCTTCTGGCTGGACGACCTCGCCCCGCTCTCGCCCGCGCCGGGCAGGCTGCCCGCGAGGGCCACCAGGGACTCGGTACGGGCCGCCGCGTCCTTGGTGAAGGCCAGCCGGGCGTTGATCGTGTGAGTCCCGCCGTTCGGCAGGGCGAACACGTCGGAACCCACGCCGCTCGGCCGCAGGTCCATGTAGAGCCAGGCCGGGTGCTCCGAGTTGCCCCCGGGTCCGCCCGGCAGCCATGCCCCGTCCGGCCCCTGGTACTCGAACCGGACCGTCTCGAAGGGAAGTTCGGTCTCTCCCTGGAACACGATCGTGGGCATGACCCGCAGGTCCCTGCCGCTGTTGTTGGTGAAGACCAGCTTGAACGGCTTCACCTCACCGCCCGCGGTGAAGGTGGCGGGCACCCCTTCGAGCTTGACGTCGGCCGTGGCCGCGGGCGTGGGCGCCTGGGTGGTCGGCGTGACCGCCGGGGTGATCACCAGGCCCGGCCAGCCGCTCTGGGCGAGGGAGCTCCGCTGCTCCCTCGGCAGGGTGGGGTCCTCGACATTGGCGTCGAAGCCCGGTGTCACCCGGCCGGCCGGGGCGTCGGCGGTGACGGTGAGCCGCAGCCGGTAGACCGCCTCGGCGCCCGCCGCCAGGCGCAGCGTGGCCGACCGGTCGATCTCCCAGAAGGCGCCGACGGTCGCGGCGTTCACCTTGGCGTCCTGCCACTGCGCGCCGCCGGGCGACTGGTACTCCAGCTTGAACTGGCTCTGCCTGGTGCCGGTCCCGGTGTCCCCGATGACGAAGGCGGAGGACACCACGTCCACCTGGTGGTCGGCGGTGTTCCTGAGCGTCGCGGTGAACTCCACCGGCGAGCCACCCGCCTTGACGGTGCCGGGCAGGCCGCCGAGCGCGACCGTGACCGGCGAGGGCTGGACCTGGGTGCCCCGCTCGGCCGTGACGGCCCCCGAGGCGGCGAAGACGGCCGGGGCCTCGACGACGGCCAGGCCGGAGGCCAGGGTGACGGCGGCGGTCGCCGCCAGGAATCTGCGGTGCCGAGGGCGCAACTCAACCTCACGAGAGAATTCGGACAGAACCCAACAGAACGTGAAATCGCTTGCGCGAGAGGCCACTTCATGGCGAAAAGTGCGCCGATGTTTCGCCCCCCGACCAACAGCGACTGCGGAATCATACCGAGCCCGCTCCCCGCCCCCGCCGGGAGGCCGTCACCCCGGGGCCCACCCCTCAGGGTCACCCCGAGGACGACCCCGAGATCCGGCTACGACTACCCGGTGACCCTTCGGGGCGGAGAATCACCTGCCGGACGGAGGACCCGGAGCCGCCGACGGCGGAGTATGGAAGCAGCCCGCCGGACCGGCCGGACCGGGCCGCCACCACACGGAGCTGATCATGAGTGCGCGCCTCGCCCGTCCCCGCAACGACCGCGTCATCGCCGGCGTCTGCGCCGGGATCGCCCGACGCTTCGGCCTGACCTCGTGGACCGTCCGGCTGATCTTCCTGCTCTCCTGCCTGCTGCCCGGCCCCCAGTTCCTGCTCTACCTGGCCCTCTGGCTGCTGCTCCCCCAGGAGCCGTGAGCCGGGCGGCCCAGCAGACGGCGACGGGCCGCCCGCCCCGGGATCGCCGGGGC
>NZ_JBHVFE010000781.1:0-2000 GCF_042801945.1 Kitasatospora sp. NPDC057542 | reverse complement strand
GCCGCGCAGGGCGGCAACGCCCTGGTCAACAGCAAGGCGGGGTTCCGGGCGCTGGCCGCCGGCGCCGGGGTGCCGATCCCGCCCGGGAGGGTGGCCGGCTCGCCCGCGGAGGTGGAGGCCGCCGTCGAGCACCTGCTGGCGCAGGGGCACAGCGTGATGGTGAAGGTCGAGTACCAGGCGGGCGGCTTCGGCAACGAGATCCTCGCCCGGGACGAGCGGGTGGAGGCGGTCGGCGCCGAGCGGGTGGTGCCGCTGCCGGACCGGGCGGCGGTGGCCGCGTACGTGGCCGAGCGGTGGACCTGGCTGACCGGCGGGCGCGGCCAGCGGGTGGTGGTGGAGCGGTACTTCGCCGACTGTGCGCCGCTGTACGCCCAGTTCGTCATCGACGACGCGGCCGTGGTGCTCGCCGGCTGCGGCGAGATGGTCATGCGGCCGGTGGTGGTCGGGGAGATTACCCCGCCGGTCACCCCGGACGCGGGCGTCCTGGCCGAACTCGTCGAGCAGGGCGCCCGGTTGTGCGAGGCGCTGCGGGTGATCGGCTACCGGGGCACGGTCAGCGCGGACGCCGTGCTCACCCCCAAGGGCGAGATCTACTTCCACGAGACCAACGGCCGGCTCACCGGCTCCAGCCACCTGCACGACGTCTTCTTCGGCCGGCTGCTGCGCGAGGAGCACCGCGGCTCGCGCTACATCCTGGAGCTCGGCGGCCTCAAGGTGCCGTCCTTCGCGCAGGCCGTGGAGGCGGTGGGCGCGGCCGGGCTGGCCTTCGATCCGCAGACCGGCACCGGCGTGCTGTACAGCAGCGACTTCGGGCCGGCCGACGGCTCGGTGATGTACTGCGTGGTCGGCGAGAGCCCGGAGGCCGTCCGCACCCTGGAGACCGCGCTGCTCGCGCTGTTCGCCGGCGTGACGCCCGAGGCGGACGTGGACGAGGTGACCGTGGACGAGGTGACCGTGGACAAGGTGGCAGGGGACGGGAACGGGATGCGCGCGGTGGTGATCCACCGCTACGGCGGGCCGGAGGAGCTCCGCATCGAGACGGTGCCGGAACCGGTGGCCGGCCCGGGCCGGGTGCTGGTCGATGTCTCCCTGGCCGGGCTCAACTACGCCGACCTGGAGTGCCGCACCGGCGAGTACCTCCGCTTCCCGCTGCCGGCGGTGCTCGGCGTCGACGTGGTCGGGCGGCGCCGCGAGGACGGCCGGAGGGTCGTCGCACTGCTGCGCACCGGTGGCGGGTACGCCCCGGTGGCCGTCCCCGAGGCGGCGCACACGGTGGAGGTGCCGGAGGGCGTGGACGACGAGCAGGCGCTCGCGCTGCTGGAGCAGGGCGCGACGGCCTACGGCGCGCTGACCCTGGCGGGGCGGCTTCGGCCGGGCGAGGCCGTCGCGGTGACCGCGGCCGCGGGCGGGGTCGGTCACCTGGCGGTGCAGCTGGCCAGGGCGCTGGGCGCGGGCCGGGTGGTCGGCCTCGCCTCCACCCCGGAGAAGCGGGAGTTCGTGCGCTCGCTGGGCGCCGACACCGTGCTCGACCCCGAGGACCCCGACCTGGCCGGGCGGCTCGCGGAGTCGGGCGGGCTGGACCTGTTCGTCGACTCGGTCGGCGGCCGGGTGCTGCGCGCCGGGCTGGCCGGACTGGCCCCCTTCGGGCGGCTGGTGTCGGTCGGGGCGCGGGGCGGAGTGGAGGACGGCTTCACGATGGGCGAGCTGACCGGGCGCTCGGCGGGGGTGCAGGGCTTCTGGCTCAAGCACGTCCTGACGGACCGGGCGCTGTTCGAGGGCATCGCCGACCACCTGTTCCGGCTCGCCGCCGAGCGGCGGCTGGTGGCGCGGATCGACCGGACCGTGCCGCTGTCCGGGGTGGCCGCGGCGCACCGGGCGATGGCCGCACGGGAGACGGTGGGCAAGGTGCTGGTGGACGTCCGCCGCGAGGACTGAGCGAGGTGCGGGGAGGGCGGCCGCCCTCCCCGCCTGCACACCGGGCCCGACGGCGCAGACCGCCG
>NZ_JBHVFE010000780.1:0-2010 GCF_042801945.1 Kitasatospora sp. NPDC057542 | reverse complement strand
GTATAAGAGACAGCCGTAACGGGGTCGCCCCTCGGCGTTTGCGCGTCTCAGCCCAGCAGCCCCGACAGCACCGCCGCCGTCGCCGCCAGCAGTTCCTCCGCGGCCGCCCCGCCGGCGGCCGTACGGGCCAGCAGCCCCTCGCGCGCCGCCAGGATCACCGTCGCCGCCTGAGCGGCGCTCGCCCCCGGGGGCACCAGCTCCGGCAGCGCCCGCTCCAGGACGTCCGCCAGCGCCCGGGCGACCGCCAGGTCGTGCGCGGCGACCTGCTCGGCCAGCGCCTCGGTACGGGCCGCGACCAGCCGGAACTCCAGGAACAGCAGGATCCACCCGGACTCCGCCGGCTCGACCCGCAGCAGCGCCTCGACCAGCAGCCGGGCCCGCTCCTGCGGCGCCAGCGCCTCGCAGGCCGCCGCCAGCCGCTCCAGCTCGGCCATCCGCCCGGCCGCCTGGTCGTCGAAGAGCGCCAGCAGCAGTTCCTCCTTGCTGCCGAAGTTCGAGTAGAAGGCCCCGCGGGTGTAGCCGGCGGCGGCGCAGACGTCCTCGATGCTCGTCCGCGCGAAGCCGACGGAGAGGAACAGCTCGCCCGCCGCGGCGAGCAGCCGGGCACGGGTGTGGACGCGGCGGCGGGGCGGTCGGGGAGCGGCGGCTTCGGCGGGGGGTGGGTTCACAGGAGAACGATACATGGTGTATTCAGTACGAGCCGTATTCAGTACGTCTCGTACTGAAATCGCGTTCCGCACCGAACCGGAGGGGCCACCACCGTGAGCCGACTGCTGATCACCGACGCCCACCTGCTCCACCCCGAGGACGGCACCCGTACCGACCGCGGCTGGCTGGAGGCCGCCGACGGCCGGATCACCGCCACCGGCACCGGCCGTCCGCCCGCCGCCCCCGACGGGGTCCGCGTCCTCGACGCGCAGGGCGCCACCGTGCTGCCCGGTCTGATCGACGCCCACGTCCACCTGCTGGTCACCTCGCTCGACCTGCCCGACGTCGCCAACTGGACCCCCGGCTACGCCACCGTCCGCGCCCTCGCCGAGGCCGAGCGGATGCTGCGCCGCGGCTTCACCACCGTGCGCGACGTCGGCGGTGCCGACCACGGCATGGCCCGCGCCCTGGCCGAGGGCCTGGCCCTCGGCCCCCGACTGCTGCACGGGGGCAAGGCGCTCTCCCAGACCGGCGGCCACGGCGACCTGCGCCCGCTCGGTGACGACTCGCTGCCCTGCTGCGAGGCCCGCCCCCACTTCGGCCGGATCGCCGACGGCGTGGACGCCGTGCGCGCCGCCGCCCGGGACGAGTTCCGCAAGGGTGCCCGGCACCTCAAGGTGCTGCTCTCCGGCGGCGTCGCCTCCCCGCACGACGAGATCGCGGCCGTCCAGTACAGCGAGGAGGAGATCCGGGCGGCCGTCGAGGAGGCGGAGAACCACAACCGCTACGTCACCGTGCACGCCTACCACCCGCGCGCGATCGACCGAGCCCTGCGGGCCGGCGTGCGCTGCGTCGAGCACGGCAACCTGCTGGACGACACGACGGTCGCGCTGCTGCTGGAGAAGGACGCCTTCCTGGTCCCCACCCTGGTCGCGTACGTGCGGACCGCGGAGCTCGGCGCGGCCTCGGGTCTGCCGCCGGCGTCCCTGGCCAAGCTCGCCGAGGTCCGCGACCAGGGGCTCGCCGCCCTGGAGCGCGCCCACCGGGCGGGTGTCAACCTGGTCTACGGCAGCGACCTGCTCGGCCCGCTGCACCCGGCCCAGCCGGCGGAGTTCACGCTGCGCGCCCAGGTCCAGCCGGCCGCCGACGTGCTGCGCTCCGCCACCACCACGGCGGCCCGGCTGCTCGGCATGGCGGGGGAGATCGGCACCCTCGCCCCGGGCGCCCACGCCGACCTCCTGGTGGTCGACGGCGACCCGCTCGCCGATGTCTCGGTGCTCGCCCGTCCGGACCGGCACCTGCGGCACGTGGTCAAGGCCGGCGCCGTCATCTGAAACGAAACGGGCGGACGCTCCTCCACGG
>NZ_JBHVFE010000779.1:0-2033 GCF_042801945.1 Kitasatospora sp. NPDC057542 | reverse complement strand
CGGCAACGGTGGACAGCAGCTTCACGGTGTCCTCGTGGCCCTGCGGGCAGACGGCGGGGTCGTTGGCCTGGGCCATCGGGCGGCGGAGCTCGAAGGTGGCTCCGCAGGAGCGGCAGCGGAAGTCGTAGCGAGGCATACCGGCAGGGTACCCAGCGGGGGTGTCCACCGGTTGCCTGGTCCGCGGATCGGCCGGCTGCCGACCGCCGGGCTGCCGATCGTCTGGCTGGCGTTCGCCGGGCTGCCGACCGTCTGGCTGGCGCTCGTCTGGCGGGCGCCCGCCCGGTCTGCCGCTCGACCGGTCCGCTGCTACCGGTGGCCGCCGAGGTCGCCGCGGATCAGCCCGATCACCCGTGCCGCCGTGTCCCGTACCACCGCGAGCTCGGTCAGGAAGTGCCAGTAGTCGGGGTGCCGGCCGGCCGCCTCCAGCGAGGCCACCGCGCGGTCCAGCCGGGCCACCGCCTCGTCCAGCGGGGCGGCGTGCCGCGGGTCCGGCGCGGTGCGGCCGGCCATCGCCAGCCGCTGCGCGTCCCGGATCGCGAAGCGGGCACGCTCGATCTCCCGGTTGGGGTCGTGCTGCACCTCGTTCAGCTGCCGCAGCCGGTCGTTCACCGCGAGCACCGAGCCGTCGGCGGTCTCCAGCAGTGCGCGGACCGTCCCGATCGCGGCGGTGGCGTCCGCCCAGCGCTGCTCGTCCCGGGCCCGGGCGGCCTCGGCGAGCTTGCGCTCGGCGGCGCGCCCCGTCTCCGCGACCTGGTCCGGCACCCGCTGGAGGTCCTGCCAGCAGGCGGTGCTGAAGCGGCGGCGCAGTTCGCTCAGGGCGGGCTCGACCGTCGCGGCCTTGGTCTCCAGCGCCTGGATGCGGGTCCGCAGGCTCGCCACCCGCCGGTCGATCTCCCGCGCCCGCTCCGGCAACTGCCCGGCGTCGGCGGCGATCGCCTCGGCGCGCTGCTTCACGTCGTCCGCGCGCCGCAGGGTGTCCGCGACCCCGTGCCGGGCCGGGCCCTCGTTCAGCCGGCCGAGCTCGGGCGCCAGTTCGGCCAGCCGGGCCGCCAGGTCGTCCGCCCGCAGGCCGGCGCCGCGCGCCTCGTCCAACGCGGTGGTGGCCGCGAGCAGCGCCCGCTTGGCCTGCTCCACCGCCGGGGTGACCCGCATCAGCTGCTGCTCGGCGTGCTGGACGGTCGGCTGCAGGCGCCGCAGGAAGTCGTTCAGCTCCGCCCGGGCCGAGCCGAGCTGGCCCTTCACGTCCTCCAGCCGGCGCTTGGCCTGCGCGGCGGTGCCCGCGTCCAGCGTCTCGCTGTCCAGGTTGTGGGCGTCGAGCGCGGCCAGGTAGTTCACGGTGACCTGCTCGACCCGGCCGGAGATCGCCGCCAGGTCGGCCAGCGCGCGCTGCGCCGTCTGGCCCTCCTCGGCCGCGCGGACGGTCTCCACCGCGAGCTGCACCTCGCGCTGGGTCTCCTCCAGCTCGTAGAAGGCCTCCTGGGCCGCCGCCCGGGCCTCCCGCGCCTGCGCCCGTCCGCCCTCACCGCCGCGCCGGCCCCACCAGCCGCCGCTCCCGGCCGACGCCAGTGCGACCGTCCCCAGCGCACCCGCCAGCACCACCGGCAACACCAACGCGTCGGTCAGCGCACTCCCCGCCCGACGCCGCCCCCGCCCGCTCCCGCCGGCCACCGTCACTGCGCGCTCCCTGCTCCGACCCGCTGATCCGGCCTCCATTCTCTCCGATCCCCCCACCGGCCCGTCACCCCCTCCCACCCCACGGCCCGCCCCCTTCCCACCCACCCGCCGCGCCGCCCGCCCGGGCGACTCCACCGCCTCGCCCGACGCCCCATCGGACACCCGGCCCACACCACCCCTCGGGACCAGGTACCCTAGGCACTTGTCGTGCGCCCACCGGGCCACGGCGGGGGGCGCGTAGCTCAGTGGTAGAGCGCTGCTCTTACAAAGCAGATGTCGGCGGTTCGAAACCGTCCGCGCCCACCCTCCGAACAGCAGGAACCGAGGCTGCGGCCCAGGTCGGGACAGGTGTCCCGACC
>NZ_JBHVFE010000778.1:0-2034 GCF_042801945.1 Kitasatospora sp. NPDC057542 | reverse complement strand
GCCCCGGACCTCCGCGGTCCGGGGCCGCCCCGGCTTCGTGCGACCCGGTGCCGCGGTGGTCCGTCGCGCTGCGAGGATGTGAGTTCAGGAAGTTCAGCCGACCGGAGCCGGTCGGCCGGGGCCGCGGGGGACTACACCTGGATGGCGCCCCGGAACAAGCAAGGGAGGAAGAACGTCATGGTGGTCACGCTCGCCAAGGGCGGCAACGTCTCGCTCACCAAGGCCGCGCCGAACCTGACGCAGGTCCAGATCGGCCTCGGCTGGTCCGCCCGTTCGACCACGGGCGCCCCGTTCGACCTCGACGCGAGCGCCCTGATCTGTGGTGGCGGGCGGGTGCTCGGTGACGAGTACTTCGTCTTCTACAACAACCTCAAGAGCCCCGAGGGCTCGGTGGAGCACCAGGGCGACAACCTCACCGGCGGCGACGACACGGGTGACGACGAGGTGGTCCTGGTCAACCTGGACCTCGTCCCGGTGCAGGCCGACAAGGTGATCTTCGCGGTCTCGATCTACGAGGCCGAGGCGCGGCTCCAGAACTTCGGTCAGGTCCGCAACGCCTACATCCGGGTCGTCAACTCGGTCGACGGCCAGGAGATCGCCCGCTACGACCTGTCCGAGGACGCGTCCAGCGAGACCGCGATGATCTTCGGTGAGCTGTACCGCTACGCGGGCGAGTGGAAGTTCCGCGCAGTGGGCCAGGGGTACGCCTCCGGCCTGCGCGGCATCGCACTCGACTTCGGGGTGAACGTACAGTAAGGGCGAAAATCGGACTTGTCGCACCCGACCCGATCATGAGAACAGAGGGCGGTGCGGGGGTGACCTGACCGGGCCGGGCCCGGTCAGGGGCGTCTCGGGGACGAGGCCGCCCCGGCACGGCCAGAACCCGAAAGGTAGCCAACTCCCGTGTTCCTCCGCACATTCGGCTGGTCGTTCGCGATCACCGCCATCGGCCTGGCCGCGGCCGGACTGCTCTGGGGAGCCCAAGGCTTCGGCATCGTGCTGATCCTCTCCATCCTGGAGATCTCCCTGTCGTTCGACAACGCGGTGGTCAACGCCACGGTGTTGAAGCGGATGAACCCGTACTGGCAGAAGATCTTCCTGACCGTCGGTGTCCTCATCGCGGTCTTCGGCATGCGCCTGGTCTTCCCGCTGCTGGTCGTCGGCCTCACCGCGAAGCTCAACCCCGCGACGGTCGTCGACCTCGCGCTGCACTCCGACAAGACCCACGACGGCCTCACCTACGCCCAGTACCTGGAGGCGGCCAACCCGGCCATCGCGGCCTTCGGCGGCGTCTTCCTGCTGATGATCTTCCTCGACTTCATCTTCGAGGAGAAGGACTACAACTGGCTGGCCTGGATCGAGCGCCCGCTGGAGAAGGTCGGCAAGCTGGAGGCCTTCTCCAGCGTCGTCGCCCTCGTCGCCCTGCTGCTCGCCTCCAACTTCTTCGCCGGGGAGCACGCGGAGACCGTCCTGCTCGCCGGTGTCCTCGGCCTGGTCACCTACCTCGCGGTCAACGGCCTCTCCTCGATCTTCGAGTCGGGCCTGGAGGCCGAGGAGGAGCGCGAGGAGGAGGCGGAGAAGGCCGGCAAGTCGATCGTCCAGGTCGGCGGCAAGGCGGCGTTCTTCCTCTTCCTCTACCTGGAGGTCCTGGACGCCTCGTTCTCCTTCGACGGCGTGGTCGGCGCGTTCGCCATCTCCAGCGACATCTTCCAGATCACCCTGGGCCTCGGCATCGGCGCGATGTACATCCGCTCGCTGACCGTCTTCCTGGTCCGCAAGGGCACCCTGGACGACTACGTCTACCTGGAGCACGGCGCGCACTACGCGATCGGCGCGCTGGCGGCGATCCTGCTGGTCGGGATCAAGTACCACATCCCGGAGATCGTCACCGGCCTGATCGGCGTCGCCTTCATCGGACTGGCGCTCGGCTCGTCGATCCTGCGCAACCGGCGTGAGGGCGCGGATGAGGAACCGGAGCTGGTCAGCACCGGCAAGTAGCCGTCCGTCCGGCACGCGAAACGGCCGCCCCCCGGG
>NZ_JBHVFE010000777.1:0-2054 GCF_042801945.1 Kitasatospora sp. NPDC057542 | reverse complement strand
GGGACAGCGCCAAGAGCGCCCTCATCACCCTCGTCGAACACGCCCTGCTCGCCCGACTGCGGTGACCCAGGCGCAGACGGCCCGTCGGACTTCACACGAAGTCCGACGGGCCACGGGCGTTCCGGGGGCGGGTTACTCGGCGGGCTCCAGGCCGGCCCGGATCAGGCCGTAGGTGTACGCGTCCTCCAGCGCCAACCAGGAGGCGGCGACCACGTTGTCGGCCACGCCCACCGTCGACCAGGTGACGGCGCCGTCGGTGGACTCGATCAGCACCCGGGTCTTGGAGCCGGTGCCGTGCTGGCCCTCCAGGATGCGGACCTTGTAGTCCACCAGCTCGAAGGTGGCCAGCGGCGGGTAGATGCCCTCCAGGGCCGCGCGCAGCGCCTGGTCCAGCGCGTTGACCGGGCCGTTGCCCTCCCCGGTGGCGATCCGGCGCTCGCCCTTGGCCCACAGCTTGACGGTGGCCTCGTTGCCCGTGAAGCCCTTCGGACCCTGCTCGCTGATGGTCCGCCAGGACTCCAGGGTGTAGAAGCGGTCCCGGCTGCCGCGCACCTCGTCGCGCAGCAGCAGCTCGAAGGAGGCGTCCGCGGACTCGTAGGTGTAGCCGAGGTTCTCCTGCTGCTTCACCTTGGCCACCACCCGGCCGGCCAGGTCCCGGTCGCTGGAGAGGTCGTAGCCGAGCTCCCTGCCCTTGAGCTCGACGGAGGCCCGGCCGGCCATGTCGGAGACCAGCATCCGCATGGTGTTGCCGACCCGCTCCGGGTCGATGTGCTGGTACAGGTCCGGGTCGACCTTGATCGCGGAGGCGTGCAGGCCCGCCTTGTGGGCGAAGGCCGAGAAGCCGACGTACGGCTGGTGGGTGGAGGGGGTCAGGTTGACCAGTTCGGCGATCGCGTGCGAGATCCGGGTCATCTCGGCCAGCCGGCCCTGCGGCAGCACCCGGCGGTCGTACTTGATCTCCAGCGCACCGACCACCGGGAACAGGTTGGCGTTGCCGACCCGCTCGCCGTAGCCGTTGGCGGTGCACTGCACGTGGGTCGCGCCGGCGTCCACCGCGGCCAGGGTGTTGGCCACCGCGCAGCCGGTGTCGTCCTGGGCGTGGATGCCGAGCCGGGCACCCGTCCTGGCCAGCACGTCGGCGACGGTCTCCCGGACGCCGGCCGGCAGCATCCCGCCGTTGGTGTCGCAGAGCACCACCACGTCCGCGCCGGCCTCGTGCGCGGTGCGGACCACCGACACGGCGTACTCGGGGTTCGCCTTGTAGCCGTCGAAGAAGTGCTCGCAGTCGATGAACACCCGCCGGCCCTGGGAGCGCAGGAACTCGACACTGTCCCGGACCATCTCCAGGTTCTCGTCCAGGGTGGTGCGCAGCGCGAGCTCCACGTGCCGGTCGTGCGCCTTGGCCACCAGGGTGATCACCGGGGCGCCGGAGGCGACCAGTGCGGCCAGCTGCGGGTCCTCCGCCGCCTTGCCGCCGGCCCGGCGGGTGGCGCCGAAGGCGACCAGCCGGGCGTGCTCCAGCTCCAGCTCGGTGGCGGCGCGGGCGAAGAACTCGGTGTCGCGCGGGTTGGCCCCGGGCCAGCCGCCCTCGATGAAGCCGACCCCGAACTCGTCCAGGTACCGGGCGATGGCGAGCTTGTCCGCCACCGTCAGGTTGATGCCCTCCCGCTGTGCTCCGTCGCGCAGCGTGGTGTCGAACACGTGGAAACTGTCGTCGGTACGGGTGACCTCGGTCATGACCCCTGGTTCTCCGTTTCGGGGAGGTAGGTACTGCTCTGCCGGACTTGTCCCGGCTCCACTGTCCATGATCCCGCGCGCGGTCCCGGTGTCCCCGGGCCCCTTGTGAGGGCCCTCGGCCGGTCCGGGGAAACAAAAAAACCCCTCGCGGGTGCGAGAGGTCTGCGCGCGGGTCTGGACGCTCGTGGTCGCTCCGCATCGGTCGTGCGGGAAGCGGTCACTGCGGACCGGCGCGCCTGCTGCCAATAATCAGCGAAAGCGAGGACACGCTCGCAGTCTGGCACAGCCGCCCGGCATCCGGCCCGCCCGTCTCGCGA
>NZ_JBHVFE010000776.1:0-2063 GCF_042801945.1 Kitasatospora sp. NPDC057542 | reverse complement strand
CATCGGGTCGGTTGACCTTTGTGCGCGAGGGGGGAGTTGAACCCCCACGCCCTTTCGGGCACTGGAACCTGAATCCAGCGCGTCTGCCTATTCCGCCACCCGCGCATCTGGGTGATGAGGAAAACTATAGACCATCCGGAGGGGTGCTTCCGACCACCCCCGGGCGAACGGGCGGGCCCGCGGTGGTGGGCCGCAGCAGGCGGAGCGGCACGTCCGGGCCGTCCGCCCGGCTCGCGAGGTCAGGCCCGGAACTCGTCGATGACGACCACGCCGGTCGGCCCGTACGTCTCCAGGGACTCCAGCACGCCGCCCGCTTCGTGGAGGCCGACGGTGCGGGTCACGATCCGGCCGGGGTTGAGGCGGCCGGCCCCGATCATGTTGAGCATCGTGCCGAACCGCTGGCCCTGCATGCCGAAGGCCCCGAGGATCTCCAGTTCCTTGACCATCATCACGTCGATCGGCAGCGCGACGCCGCCCTTCTCCGCGCCGGTGGTGTGCCCGAGCTGGAGGTGTCGGCCGCGCGTCCGCAGGGACAGCACGGAGTTCCGGCAGGCCTCGGCGATCCCGACGGCGTCGACGGACACGTGGGCGCCGCCCCGGGTGAGGTCCTTCACCGCCTCCGTCGGCTCGTCCCTGGCCGCGTTGACGGTGTGGACGGCCCCCAGGGCGCGCGCGGCCGAGAGCTTCTCGTCCGTGATGTCGATCGCGATGACGTTGGCGCCGGTGGCGGCGGCGATCTCCACCGTGGACAGGCCCATGCCGCCGCCGGCCCCGTACACCGCGACCCATTCCCCGCCGCGGACCCGGGCCTGGTCGACGACGCCGTGGAAGGCGGTCATGTAGCGGCAGGCGAGGGCGGCGACGTCGACGAAGCCGACGGACTCCGGCACTTCGACCAGGTTGACGTCGGCGAAGCGGACCATGACGTACTCCGCGAAGGCGCCCCAGTAGGACACCCCGGGTACGAGCGAGTCGACGTGCTCGCACACGTGCTGGTTGCCGCTGCGGCACATCTCGCACGAACCCTCGCCGGGGTTCATCGGGAAGATGACGCGGTCGCCCTCCTTCCAGTCCCGCACCTCCCGGCCGACCTCGACGACGGTGCCGGCGAACTCGTGGCCGAGGACGAACGGGGCCTCGACGCGCGGCCCTCCCGTCCAGAAGTCCCCGGCCCACAGGGCCCAGTCGGTGCGGCAGATCCCGTTGGCGCCGACGCGCACGATCGCGCCGTCCGGCGGGCATGCGGGGTCGGGCACCTCGCGGATGACGAGCGGCTTGTGGAGTTCTTCGATGACTGCGGCGCGCATGGACGCGACCTCCTCGGGAAACGTCCACCGGTTCAAGTGGTGGACTTGGAAGCTATGCGCTCGCCCGCCGCAACGTCAACCACATAAAGTGGTGGACATGAGCAATGGGGACGGTCGACGTGAGGGGCGCCAGCGCGCCAAGACGGACTTCCGCTTCGACGACGCGCGACTGTGCTTCGCCTTCGCCGGAACACTGGCCGATCGAGGCAAGGACGTGCACGTCGAGCGGCTGGCCCGGCCGGAGGACCTGAGCCGCTGGTGCGCGGAGAGCGGCTGCACAGCAGTGGCGCCGGCCTGCACCGAGGCCGACCTGGACGGCGCCAGGCGGCTCCGCGAGGCGATCCAGCGGACCGGCCTCGCTCTGGCGGACGGAGTCCCGCCCGCGCCCGAGGACGTCGCGCTCGTCAACGGCGCCGCAGCCGAGCCCACGTCGGTGCCCGTGCTCTCGGCCGACGCGACGTCCGTGCGCTGGCACGGGGACGGGGTCGCGGCGGTGCTGTCGATGGTCGCGCGGGACCTGATCGAACTCTGCCGGTCCGAACACCGCACGCGCGTCCGCATCTGCGGGAACCCGGCGTGCGGCACCCCGTTCGTCGACACCTCCCGCGCGGGCGCCCGCCGCTGGTGCTCGATGAAGACGTGTGGCGCCCTCGTCAAGAAACGGGCCTACCGGGCGAGGGCCCAGGCGCCTGCCGACGGCGAGTAGATCGGCCGGGCGGAACACGCCTCGGGGCATGTCTCTTATACACATCTCCG
>NZ_JBHVFE010000775.1:0-2068 GCF_042801945.1 Kitasatospora sp. NPDC057542 | reverse complement strand
CGGCTGGCCGACGACCTCGTCCAGGAAACGTTTCTGCGGGCGCTGCGCAGCCTTCGTGAAGGCGGAGGATACGAGATTCGAACTCGTGAGGGGTTGCCCCCAACACGCTTTCCAATTCTCCCGAACCCTGTCCGCCGGCGTCCGTACCCGTTCTGACCTGCGGGGAAGCGAACCGTTGGGCAGCGGCCGAACCCAGCCGGACGGGGGTGAACGAGACCAGAACTGAGACCAGGGCCGGGCCGGGCCATGCGCCGAAACAGGTGCCCGGGGGCGCTGGTGGCCTCGAAGACCGGGCTCTCCCGGGTCCATCAGCAGACTCCGGGCGAGCTGCGCCATCCGCCCCGCCTTAGGCCGGGAGGAGTCGTGGGGCCCGTTGCTCGACCAGCCCCGGGCAGAGGACAGCGACTTCGCGCGCCCTGCGTCACCTGTTCGGTGGTCAGCCGGCCTGGCCGTCGTCGTCCTGCAGGAGTTCGACGATGATCTCGATGCCGAGCGCGTAGGCCGGCGTGCCCGAGGTGATGAGCGCGGTCTCGGCGACTCCGATGAGGTCGGCGATGCCGGCGCCCGCGTGGAGTGCTCCCCGGGCGTGGATCCGGGCCGGTTCCGCCCGACCGAGAGCCAGCAGCTGCCCGAAGTGGACCAACTGTTGCACTCGACCACCGAGTGGGCTGTCGGCCAGCACGATGTGGCGCAGGGCCGTGAACGCCTCCTCCGTGGGGAGCCGGCCGAAGGCCTGGGCCACCCGCAGACGGTCCTCCACCGCGCCCGGGACGGCTCCGAGCGTCGTGCGGTAGCGGTCCCGCAGGGCTTCGGAACGCTCGGCGAAGGTGTGGTCGGTCATGACGAGACCCGTGCGATCGAGGCCCGGACGGCCTCCAGAGCGCCCTCGGGGAAGTCCACGGCCCCGCCGATCGCCGCGGCGGCGATCTCGGCCTCGGCGCTTTCCTCGATCGCCACCACGAGGTGGCCGGCAGCCGCCGCGTCCGGGCCGAACACCAGCAGCCCGTGGTTGGCCAGGAGGACCGCGGCCGTCGTCGGGCGTCGTTCCAGGACGTCGGCGATGCCCCGGACCGACACGTCCGACCCGCGCGGCCCCCAGGGCACCACCGGTACGTCCTCGGGCTGTCCGAAGCGGAGCATCGGTTCGGTGCGGCACGGCAGCGGCCGGTGGGCCACCGCGAAGGCCGTCGCGGCGGGTGAGTGGGTGTGGATGATCGCGCCCACGTGCGGGCGGGCGCGGTAGACGACGCTGTGCATGGCGATGATCTCGACGCTGACGGAGCGCAGTTCTCCTTCCAGGACCTGCCCGTCGAGACCGACGGTCGCCAGCTGGTGGGGTTCCAGGTCGCGGACGAATCCCGGGGTCAGCAGGAAGCGGTCGGCGTCGAGCCTGACGCTCAGGTTGGCGTGTCCGGAGTGCGACATCACCCCCGCCACGAAGAGCTGCCGGGCAGCCTCGACGAGCTGGTGGGCCCGGCTCGTCACTTCAGGTGCGTCTGTCATCTCTTCATCTCCCAATTCTCTGTCGGCGGCGGCCGGTTCGCCGCCGCTGCACGTGCCAGCCACTCTGCGACTTGAACTAAGGTTCAAGTCAAGCGTCGGGCCGGTGCGACGAGATGACGAGAGAAAGGGGAGGGGCGAAGCTTGCGTATGACGATCGGTCAGCTTGCCGAGATCGCCAACGTTCCCGCGTCAGCCATCCGGTTCTGGGAACGCCACGGCCTGCTGCCTCCGCCCGAACGGCAGGGTGGGCAGCGGCGCTATCCGCCGCAGGCCGCGGAGCGGATCGTGCTGTTGCGCAAGTTCCAGCAAGCCGGGCTGAGCCTGGCCGAGGTCAGGGAGTTCCAGCAGGACCAGCCGCGCAGGCAGGCGATGATCCGCGCCAAGGTCGCCGAGATCGAGCAGCGCATGGTCGATCTCGACCACGCCCACCAGCTCCTGACCCATGCCCTCCAGTGCAGCAAGACGGACATCGTCAGCTGCCCGACCTTCCGGGAACAGATGGCGACGTGGAGTCGGTCCAGCTGACGGCAAAGACCGCGACCACGGGACGACGAAGGCCCGGACC